>JAGYMR010000299.1 GCA_018400515.1 Tangfeifania sp. | reverse complement strand
GGATGCCTCCCATGTCAAAATCCTCCTTCTTCATAACAACTCCATTTTCATAATGAAAAGTGAGGGTTTCGGCATCGTCAATACCGGCAGGAATCACTTCAACAGGTCCGGAAGCATCCATACCCAGTCCCCACTGAGCTATATCATACATATGCGCCCCCAGGTCGGCGATTCCGCCACCGCCCCACTCTCTGAAATACCTCCATCCCGGAAAGTTCCTGACAGAAACATCGGGCAACAGCAATTCAGTGTAGTCGTAATATTCCGATGGTCCCATCCACATGTCCCAATCCATGTATTCGGGAGGTTCCACCGTTTCCTGGTTAAAAGGAATGGGGTATTTGGGACTGCTGCGCTCCTTAACCACTTTAACTTCTCCGATATATCCGTTGCGGACATAATTCACCGCATCCCTGAAAGCCTTATGCGAGCGCTGCTGACTTCCTACCTGCACAATCCGGCCATATTTCTCAGCGGCTTTTATGACCTGGCGGCCTTCATGGATGGTATGGGTGACCGGCTTTTCGCAATAAACATCTTTACCGGCTTTGATGGCCATCACCGTAATAATGGCATGCCAGTGATCGGGCGTGGCTACAATGACCCCGTCGATATCACTTCTTTCAAGCAATTCCCTGAAATCCTTATATATATCGCATGCCTTCTCATTCGGGCCATTATGATTATTGACCATGGAGGCAGCCCGCTCGTTTCTCTTATCGTCGATGTCGGAGACAGCCACTGTTTTTACGCCCTCAATATTTTTAAAGGCATCGAAAAGCTGGGTAAAACGCATTCCCAGACCGATAAACCCCAGGTTGATGGTATCGTTGGGTCCCGGAACGCTCATCTTTTTTACAGGTTTGTTTTTGGATTTACAGGAATAGATGGTTATCCCGGCCAGGCCTGCGGCTGTTGCCAGGGTTGATTTTTTAATGAAGTCTCTTCTTTCCATGGGTCCTATTTCAGTTTTTTACTTTTATTGGTTCATAAATAATTGAATATCTTGTTTCCTTTTCCGTGGGGTAACCTCCAGCCTGGTGATTTCACCCTTTTCGAGACTTGCCTCTATGACGGTGTTCCCGGGAGCATGCAGTTTAAAGCTTACATCCCACGCTTTAGGCCATGCCGGAAAAAGGTAAATTTCATCTCTGTCGTATTGCACCAGCATTCGCTGCAGAGCAGTCATGGCAACGGAGCCATGGCACTGGTCGGGAGTCCAATCGTAATTGGGCCCCCACATGGTGGGGAACCGGTAAGCAGTGGTGCCGGCATTGAAATTCTCAGCTGTTAACCGGGCGGCCTCTCCGGCCAATCCCAGTTGGGCAGCTTTAATGGCATTTTGCTGCCATCCTCCTGTTTGTTTGATTAAACGGTTTTCAAACGTTCTTCTGGCCATTTCAAGCTCTTCTTTGCCTACACCAAACCTCCGGTAAGGGAAAATGGCATAAAGTTCCGGGTTTTCAATATTTTGCTTTCCACTGTATTCATGGGCCGGGGCAAGCACCTGTTCACCGTCCATCTCCTGCATGGGGATTTCCGGCAACTCAGTGATTAAGCGCGCATACTTTTCGCGCTGCGATTGGGACAAGACAGTTTCGGGCAACCTCAGAAGTTCGCAGCAAACTTTTTCGATTCCGACAATTTCCGGCAGAGGATTTACCGCGGTATTATACGTTTCAAGGGCCATGGCCGGGTCAAACAGGATTTTCCCATTTTGGTCCCGCTCCCAGTGCCGGTCAAAAAATGTGATCACTTCCTGAACGACAGGAAGGATGGTCTGCTGAAGCGTTTTTTCATCCTGCGTAAACGAATAATAATCGAGCATCATCAGTGAAAGTTCCAGTCCGCTCTGCCAGTAATGCCGGATATACCGGTTTTGAGTCATTCCCAAAGGCAGTTCCGACCGGTCGCGGCCGTAATTGGCATCGGTGTAGGTGCCCCAGAAATACATTGTTTCGGGGAAGAAAGCTCCCGGGTGGTCGTAATACGTTTGGGTGGCCAGCTTACGGAGGGGTAGTGCCTCCCGGTACATTTCAAAAAGGGGAAGCATCAGGTCAAAATCGCCGGCCGCAAGCATCGACCAGTAGGGCAGCCGGGTGTTTTGCCACCAGTAAGGGCCGCCCCATTGCCGGTAATCGGCATCGAAGCCATGATACTTGCCTTCCAGGTTGTAGGTATCAACGGTAAATATGGAGCCGTTAAATTTGATGGGGGCATTTCCGCGTCCGGAGCAGGCATTCATGTACCGTTGCAGGGCATATCCCCGGTTGACATGGAAAACCTTCTCCTTTTCCTTTTCTTCGCTGGTGGAGACATGAACAGCACTCCGGTTCCAGAAAGCGTGCCACCAGCTTTTGTGTTCTTTAAACCGCTCATCCCGGGATTTTCTATCCGTCTGGGATGCGATTTTTCTGATTTGACGGGACCAGTCATCCATGGTTTCAGTCTGAGCGGTTAACCCAAAAACGGAAACCGAAAACTGGTTGACTGGCTGATCAGTCTCCAAACTGGCCGGGGAAGTTCTCACCAGTTCAGGTGACCGGATAAGGCCGCCAAACGTGCGATGCAAAAGAGGATCCTCATGGCTGTTGGAGATTTCTTGCAGCCCCTGGAGCTTCAGATTGTCTTTCCAGATGCTCCTTTCATTCCGGTGTAACCAAACAATTTCGTCTCCCCCATTTTCCAGGATGGTATCTTTTTCCACAAAAACGAGGGGACCACCGGCACCGTTCAATCCATAGGCCGAATGAATTTCGTCTCCCTTCAGTTCCCTGCGTGCGGTCCGCCAGGGTTCGGCAGTAACGGAAGCATCAACAGGCCTCTCGCTGTTTACATCCAGCTCCACCACGGGATGGCGGGCATCCACCCAAACATCCAGCGCAACCTTTTCCTGCTTCTCCCCCGCTTCAATATGAATCACTCCATCTTTCAGAACCAATTCCTGTAAAAACGGCATTCCCTTTTTGAACGGATTGGGAGATAGTGAAAGCCTGACCTTACCGATCTTCAGCAGCCGCGCATTTTCACTCCAGGCATCGGTTTTTGAAAGGTAAAACAGTAAATCCCCGTTTTCCTCCACCCAGAGGTTTATTCCCAGGTCGCCGTTTCCGGCGGGCATCGACCCCAGGGAATTAAGGGAAGGCTTTTCCCAGGTTACATTGTAAAGATGGAGGTTACTATTCTGTTGCGGATTCGCGTTAACAAAGGCCAGACCGTAAATAGGGGTGCA
>JAGYMR010000298.1 GCA_018400515.1 Tangfeifania sp. | reverse complement strand
TTCGGTTGTACTTTTGGCGTTGGGAAGAATTTTTTTGCCGGGTAGTAGTTTATTGGCCGCAACCGAAATGTAAATGGTACCGATAATGGCAATAAAAAGTCCCACTTTCCCGAGTTCGAACATGCCAAATCCCGGATACCCGTTTTCCAGGATCAATCCGTGTACCACCAGGTTGGTCGAGGTGCCGATAAGGGTACACATGCCTCCGAGAATTGTTGCAAAGGAGAGGGGGATCAGAAATTTTTTATGGGAGAGGTTCAGCTTCTCCGCCCATTTTTTAATGATAGGAGCATAAATAATAACCACAGGGGTGTTGTTCAGAAAGGCTGATAACACCGAAACAGGCAACATGATGCGGGGTAAAAGAAAAAACATTTTCCCCCGTTTCCTGGGCAGGTAGGTTTGGGCCAGGCGGTTCAGCATCCCCGACTGGCGCACACCTTCGCTTACAAGGAAAAGGATTCCCACCGTTATCATTCCTTTGTTGGAAAAACCTGCAAGCAACTCCTGGTCGGTAATGATGCCGGTAGTCATTAAGACCACGGCGGCCGAAAAGAAAACCAGTCCCGGCCGCATAAGTTCTTTGGCCAGCATAATGATGGTCAGCAGGATTACTGCCAGTACAATATATCCTTCGAGGGTCATCAAAACGGGAATGAATTCATAAGGACTTTCATGTTCGTTTTTTTCAGGGGAAACCCCTTTTTAGCCGTTTCAAAACTAAAGATAAAAAACAAAAAAACCTTAGCTTACCACTTTTAAATATCCCTCGCCCTCCAGGAAGGGGAGGGAGAACCAGAAGGAGGATCCTTCTCCGGGAGCGGTTTCCAGCTGAAGGTCTCCTCCCAGCAACCGGACGTAATGCTGGGCAATGGAGAGGCCGATTCCCGAACCGGAAGTTTGGTCGTTGATCTCATTCCGGATACGGTAGAACCTGCTGAAAATGTGTTCTTTTTCCGATTCCGGAATTCCAATACCGGTATCGGTGACCGTGAATTTGATCGCTTCGTTCCGGAGCATTTCATATTCAAAAATGATCGCTCCTTTTAAAGTATATTTGATGGCATTGTCAACCAGGATCAGGAGGACTTCACGTAAGAGGCGCCGGTCGGTTTTAAATCCAAAGGCGGGATTCGGAACATCCGTACGAAGGTTTAATTTTACCGGCCGCGAGTCGGGTAGAAGCGGTGAACACTGGTTGTAGATATCGCGCATCAGGTCATTGACTTTGCAGAAATCGTTTTCAACCCGCACCTCGTCGGTTTCGATTTTTGAAAGATGGATGGTGTTATCGATCATGTTGAGCAGTTGGTTGCCATTCTGCGAAATGGCATCGGCAAGTTCTGTTTTTTCCGGAGGCTCCAGCTCGCTGTCGGTAAGCATGCGCGTGAAATTGGTGATAATATTTAGTGGGGTGCGAATTTCGTGCGATAAGTTGGCCAGAAAAGCAGATTTTAGGCGGTCCGATTCTTCGGCCCTCTTTTTCGCTTTTTCCAGGCTGAATTCGGCATTTTTCCGGCGCGTGATATCACGTGCCACTGAAATAACGGAGCGGGCAGATAATTTGGCCAGGCGCATTTCATAAAGGTAAGTGCCATTGGGGGTGTTCAGGGAATATTCAATGGTTTCAATGGTGTTATGGCGCAGGCTATTCTTTATGCAGGACGCGATCTTTTCCGCCATGTTCTCCGGAAAACCCACATCGTAGATGGTGTTGCCCACAATATTGACATCATCCATTTTAAAAACATCGCTCTCCTTGATTACAAAATCCTCGTAGGTTCCGTCTTTTCCAATGACAAAAAACATGTCGGGAATAGCCTCCAGCAAAACTTTATACCTTTTTCGGCTGTTTTCCAGTTCGGCTGATTTTTTCTTTGCTTTGGTAATGTTTTCGAAGATGAGAAAAAACTTGTTGTAATCAGGTTTTAACACATGGATTTTAAACCATTTTTCCTTTTTATGGGCATGAAATTCGTGGGTCTTATGATTATTAAACAGCAGGAACTTATTGATGTCGAAGTGATCCCCGGGAAATATCAGATCAAAAATATAGTTGGCCTCCTGGTTTTTTACCTCGTGCAGCTGAATTTTAAAAGCAGCCTCAAATGCGTTGTTAACATGCTCAATCCATAGCTTCAAAACGTTTCCCTCCTCATCCCGTTCAGCATTGATTTGTGCGACCGAAAAGCGGCTGTTCTGAATGACTTTGGAAATGCCCTGCTGGGTTGTATGTAATTTTTCGGCAAGCGCCGAAAGGAGGTTCTTGTACCGGTGGCGGATAAGAAAAAAACCGGAAAAAATAAGGATATACATGACCACTGGATGCGCAATGATAAGTCCCCCGGAGAAAAGGTCCAGAAAAAGGTTGGCTTTCAGGAGATGTAAACCCAAAGTGAAGATGGAAAGCAATGAATAGAGAATGATTTTTGCGTCTGAATCGGAAAAGTAGAAAAGAAACAGCATACCTCCCAGCAGCCACCAAAGGGAGTGATAAATGGTTTCAGCAAGTGGGGCGTGATCATTAAAATCTGAAATGTAAAAAGCATAAATAAACAGGGGCAAGGTAAATAGTGTATTGAAAACGCAGTTGAGTTGCTGGTTCAGCAGGCAGGTAAGTGCCAGAAAAGCAACCAATACAATGCCGGAGCTGCATAATAAACAGGGAATCTCCCGGTGAAGGATCACTTGAAGGATGACATTTGAAAGCGCAGCAAGAAGGATTATCGAAAGAATAATCTTCAGCCGAGTGTGTTTCATATTCTCATCGGGGGTGTCTCCTCCCCGCAGATTCTCCCGGATAATATGGAAAAAAGGTAGCTTCACAGGGATAAAAATAAAGTTAATGGCTTAAATACCGTAATATTTTGTAAAATTTTAAATCGGCAAGGTCATTTTTTTATGTGAATCGAAAAAGGTGACTTTTGTTTTGTTTTTATTTTATGTTTTTATATGTGTTTAAAATAGAGGAATTTATATATGTATAAAATGCCTGCTTCCTGATTTTTGTTATGATTTTGAAAATCTTGATTCTTTAATTTTGTATAAAAATAAAAAACATAATAACAAAAAATATAAATACTATGTCAAAAGGATTTTTTAATGTTCCCGATGCAAAAAATGAACCGGTAAAGAGCTATGCTCCCGGGAGCCCCGAAAGGGCAGAAGTGAAGAAAATGCTCGAAGAATTGCGGTCGCAGGAAATTGAGTTGCCTATGGTTATTGGGGGCAAAGATGTTTATACT
>JAGYMR010000297.1 GCA_018400515.1 Tangfeifania sp. | reverse complement strand
CCACAGATATACCCACACCAAGTGTTCCGTAACTCAGGTCTGTTTGGTATGCATAGTTGGCATTAACAGTTGTATTTTCTTCAAATCCCAATTGATCGCTAATTATATTTAATCCCAGTCCGCCGGGAGCTCCAAACACATTCACTGCTGCATCTACGCTAAAAACCAGGGTTTTAGGGGCACCTTCCATTCCTTCCCACTGATACCGGTTTAAAAGGATTCCGCTAATTGCATCCTCAGTGCCCGCATATCCTGGATTTACACCCAACTTGAAATGCATGTTATTGGTAAACTGCGGATCCTGCTGGCCCGATGCAACAAAATGTACTACTGTTAACAAATATACTAAAGAAATTAATTTTTTCATACTCCTGACGGGATGCAGCCAAATTTTTTTTTCCAATCCAGGCTAAAGAAATAAAAAATTACTGGTTGAAGCAAACTTCCATTAGCCATGGTATTGCAAAAAACGCAGGTATGATTTTATTATTTTGACAAATCATCCATTTTTTGAACAAATTTCAGCCAGCGATCCGGAATCTCGTTGGCAGCGGCCTGGATGTAAGCTTCTTCGGTACAGGCAATCCACCTTTTTTCTCCGGAAACCGAACGCACTTCATACCACCAGCGGTCGGTCAGGGGATCTTTCAAAAAGACAAAAGGCTCCTCCAGGTCATCAACGGCCACTTTATAGACTACCCGGTTATTCCCTGCTGCCCGCCGGTTTGCTTTGCGCATCAAAACACCTTCAAGGAAATACCAGATCATCTCTCCAGCAAGTTTTGCTGTAAGGGAATGGAGATCGTTCGCGGGAATCAGTTCAAACACCCCGAAAACTTTTAAACGGTTGCTCATCCCGGCATAGCGTGCCAGCTGGCAGGCCTCTTCGCTCCTTAATCCGTTGGGGTTTCTTTGCCGGGCCGCAGGGGCATCGGCATATTTCAAGGCTCCGATATCGAAGGATAAAACATCGGAGTTGCGCAATACCGGCTCTGCCCGGGAGAAATGATCACGCAACTGTCCCAGTCTCAGATGATCAGCGACACCCTGCGTTTTCTGAAAAAATTTTTCGGGTGTCAGATGATTTTGGTAGCCCACCAGGCTGAACTGGAAAAGTCCGGGGAACCGGCTAAAAATCCGGGTCAGAAAATTATCCGAATGAAACGTTTCAACGCCCTTTTTCACATCAAGAACAGCATCCACCGTAGCAAATGAAAAAAAACGACGGTTTTTGAATGCTTCACAAATACCAACAGTTAAATCCTGACTGCCGCCCATAACTACGGTAACAACTCCCAGTTCTTCAAAATATTCAACAATGTCGCGCAATGCAAGAAAAGTGCCTTTCAGGCTGGCTGCCGGACGGAGGTTACCAAAATCAGCAATGCTGATCCTTTGATAAAACCCGGCCAGCCGGTACAATGCTTTACGGATCAAACCGGGAGCTTCAGCAGCCCCCCCGGTAAATTGGCCATTATCAACAGGGATTCCTATAAGAGCGACATCCAGCTTAGCTATTGTGGAGCGGGAAAGGGATGCGGTTTTTTTTTCTATGGCAGCTCCCAGCGAAAATTTCCCGGAGGTGCCGGCATCATTCATGAATTGTGAAAAATCAACCGGTTCGAAATAATCTGACACTTCCATTCCGTATGTTTATCCTGTAAGGCCTTGAGGAAAGATCCCCCGCCCTCTTATTTCTTTTTCCTTGAACGCCTCGCTTTTGGTGCGGGGGCTTCCTCAATGATCTTCCTGCAATCCTCCAGGGTGAGTTCTTCGGCCTTCATCGTCCGTGGAATTTTAAAATTCCGTTTTTTAAACGAAATATACGGTCCCCACCGGCCATTCAGCACTTTTAATTCCGGTTCCTCCTTAAATTCCCGGATGACCGCCTTCCGGTCCTTTTCCCTTTTGGCCTCGATCAGTTCAATAGCCCGTTGCAGGCCGATGGTATATGGATCGTCCTCCTTTCTCAGGGAGACAAATTTATTGTCGTGCCGCACATAGGGTCCAAAACGGCCAATGCTGACGGTGACTTTTTTACCCTCATATTCCCCCAGTTCCCGTGGAAGCTTAAACAACTCCAGCGCCTCTTCCAGGGTAATGCTTTCGATGTGTTGCCCGGAGCGGAGGCTGGAGAACTGCGGTTTTTCCCCGCCCTCATCCGAGTTGGTTTCACCGAGTTGGGCCACGGGGCCGTAACGGCCAATCTTTACCGATACCTGCTTCCCCGTTTTCGGGTCGGTTCCCAGAATCCGCTCGCCTTTTGAACGTTCAGAATTCTCCAGCACATGTTCCACCGTCCCGTGAAACGGCTGATAAAATTGATCGATCATTTCATTCCAGACCTTTTCCCCTTCGGCAATATCATCAAATTCTTTTTCGACACGGGCGGTAAAATTGAAGTCCATGATCTGTTCGAAGTGCTCCATTAAAAAGTCATTCACAACCATTCCGATATCGGTGGGAAAAAGCTTGGATTTTTCTGCACCAGTGATCTCCTTTTTTCTTTTTTCTGAGATCCTGTCCTCTTTCAGGGAGATGACGTCAAAAGTGCGCTCCCTACCGGGACGGTCCTCTTTGACAACATAATTCCTGTTCTGGATCGTGGTGATGGTGGGAGCATAAGTGGAAGGCCTTCCGATTCCCAGCTCTTCGAGCTTTTTAACAAGAGACGCTTCGGTATACCGGGGCGGACGCTGTGAGAAACGTTGGGTAGCAGTAATTTCGGACATTTTCAGGGGGTCATTTACCTTCAGGGGCGGAATGAGGTCCTGATCTAATTTTTGATTTCCGTTTTCCTCATCCGAGGATTCCCTGTACACCCTTAAAAAGCCATCAAAAACCAACACTTCCCCGGTAGCAATAAATTTTTCAGAGGCATTGGACACGGCAATGTTGACGGTTGTTTTTTCCATTTGGGCATCCGCCATCTGGGAGGCAATGGTTCTTTTCCAGATCAGTTCATACAGCCGTTTTTCCTGGTTGGATCCCTCCACCCGTTCATTCTCCATGTAGGTGGGACGAATGGCCTCATGGGCCTCCTGTGCCCCTTTCGATTTGGTCCGGTATTTCCTGACTTTTAAATATTTTTCCCCGTGCAGATCCAAAATTTTTTGTTTGGAAGTATTAATAGCCAGATTGCTAAGATTGACCGAATCGGTTCGCATGTAGGTAATTTTCCCGTTTTCATAGAGCCGCTGGGCCACGGCCATGGTCTGTGAAACAGAAAAACCCAGTTTGCGGCTGGCTTCCTGCTG
>JAGYMR010000296.1 GCA_018400515.1 Tangfeifania sp. | reverse complement strand
ATCAAGAATGGTGTTAATATGTGTCTCAACCGGATCGTGCCCCCTCAGTGCCCACAAGGTCCGTTTGTTGACATCTTCGTCAAAAAACGTATAAAAATTCATAAGATAACTCTGGTAAGCATCGCCGCTCCATATCCACCGGTCGCGTTTAATCCCGTCTAAATGAAACTCACGTGTCGTCAGATGCAAGGTATAAAGGGAGATCTCATAGATGCGGTTCAGCAATGAATCCGAACATGAAAAACTGCCTTTATGTTCCACCGGCAGGGATTCATAAAGGGCAGATAATTCACCGAAAGAGACCCCGGCATCGGCAACGGCATGAATATAACGGAATGCCCGGGTTTCGGTGGTATCATCCGATGCCACATCCCTGTTGATATTGAGAATATCAAATGTTTCAGCCTTTTTTCCGGCCAGCGCCTCCTCCCGGGTTTCCCCGTAGAAAAGCCGGAGTTTCCCGTGCCCTGTGACATTTTCCAACACCACTTTTCCGAAAGTCTCTTTTCCGAAATCAACGAGTACCTTACCAGCTTCCTTTTCAATTACTTCCCCATTTATAGGAGTATATTCGAGGGAAAAATCAGAAGGTGGCCGGGCAGGATCATAAAAACCAGCGGCAGAAGGGGTATAATAGGCCTGATTCTGATTGGTAACCCGCCAACCTTCAGTGGTACTTGTTGATACGGCCGCTCCCTCCACCATAAGAGAGGGAAAAGTATCATAATTTTCAACAAGGAAATGCAAAGCATGCTGTCCGGCCGGCAAAATAAAATTCATCGGATCAAAATCATAGGCCACTTTTCCATCAATCCGTACATGGTACCGCCCGTCTGCAAAAATCCGGATAGCCTCCGGCTCATCAATATCATAGACCTTCTCAAAACGAACAAGGCCATAGGGAGCATCGACCCTCCAGAAAGGCGGATAGGGCTGTCCGCGTTCCTGCCGTCTCCCTCCGACTTCGGTATGAAGCCAGACTTCAAAATCGCCCGGATACCAAATCCATCGCGCCGGATCTTGTTTCTTGGGAGGAGCGGCATTTGTTTCGGACAAAACCTGTAAAGGCATCAAAACAGAGGTCATAAGCAAGGCAAACATTAAAAAAAATGCTTTACTTACACTTTTTGAAAAAAACACAGAATGTACGCACATAAAAATGACTTTTAAAAAAACTATTTGATTGCATTTGTAACTATTAAATAATTCCAGCAGCACCCCAAAAAACAGGCATGGAAAAAAATCCTACTCCCGTGAGATAATTTTAATCACCTCCGGTTCATTCTTTCCCCATGAATGCCCAATTCATCCGGGAATATAACACCTTTTAAGAAAACATCCTTCGGAACAAACCCGGTTCATTTACCTTCCAAATCTGGCACTTCAGCTCTCTTATCGGATGTATAGTACAGCAGCGGCCAGGTATTCTCAGGAAAAATGCTGTTCAAAAACATGGGCTGTGGCATCCAGACCCTGAATAAATTCTCTTCCGTATATTGATTCCCTGCAGATAAATAATCGCACAGGATAAGCGAACGTTTTTCATGCTTTGAAAAATGGGTGGGGCGGTAAAGAAATGGGACTTCAAAGGCCATCCACACATCATTGTTCCCTGTGTTCACCGGTTTCAAATCGATATACATTTTTTCCGGAAACGCGGAAGTAGCTTTCAGCAAGGCATAATCAATATTCCATGCATCGTCATGCTTCCACTTGTATTCATCGTGGAGCAACCACAAATTTTGATTTTTTTCCTGCACCAGCCGGTTATCCAGGGCTAACACCACCGGACCGCGCATTATGGCGAGTTGATTTGCACTCCCGGGGGCTTTTAGAACCCTTCCCCGCATATCAAACTTGAGCCGGATCTCATCGCCTTCCTTCCATTCACGCATCAACCGGGCATACCCATGCCCGCGGAAAGTAATCTGCTCTTCATTCACATAGATCTCCGTGCGCTCACTCCAGGCTGGAATACGCAGGGAAACGGTAAATTTTTGTTTTTTCTCCGGATGTATTTTTATGAGCACTTCGCCGGATTCGGGATAATCCGTTTCCTGTGTCAGGACAAGGGCTTTCTTCCCGGACAGGTCATAATTCCAGGTGCCCGTTGAATAAAGATTAATCACCGGGCCTTCTTCCCCTTTCATAACGGACCAGCCCGGGGTTGTCATCAGGCCTCTGGGGCCATTGGCAACGCAACAACTCGATTTAACCGAGGGAACCTGCATGGGACTCGGCATCCGTTCTCCTGCAAGAGGAGAAAAATAGGCCCACCAGTTTCCGTCCGCCACCATGGCTCCCAGCAGGGCATTATACAATGTCCGCTCCATCTCGTCGGCCCAAACCGGGTCTCCTGTCAAACGAAGCAGTTGGTAACAAAATTTTATCCAGGTAGCCGTCACACAGGTTTCCATGGGCTGCTCCAGCAACTCCGTCTGCCGGACGGCACCGTCACACCACAACTCTCCGCTTGATCCTGAGCCAACGATCATACGTTCTTTTTCAATGACCTTATGCCCGTAGGATACTACTGCATCGAGGTACTTTTTTTCTCCGGTAACACGGTACAATTCACAAATACCCTCAAAGCAAGACATTTGCTCATACCCTTTGGGAGAAGAGATATTAATGGGATCCACCCCTGAGAGGGCATCCTCGATCAGACGCATTCCATCTTCGGTATACGCGTTGGGGACACTCCATAAAGAAACCAGGTGTTTCGCAAAATCCAGGTATTTCTTTTCTCCGGTTCGCTGGTAAATAAGCACCACGGGTTCAAGAATGGAGGATGAAGACAACGCCTCCAGCAATGAAAGGCCTGTTTCGGTCAGTTTTTGCTTCCCGGGGCCGGCAATGGATATGATATTATCCAATGATCTTGCAGCCGCTTCGAGTGCCTTCTCATCACCGGTCTGATCATAATAGCCAACCAATCCCAACAAAGCATATTTTCTTCCCCAAATATCCCAGGGACCAAAATCATGGGTGTAACTGCTCAGCTTCCCGTCATTGGTTTGGGTTTCCATTAATCCCTTAGCCGCAGCATCAAGGATGTCACGATGACCGTCCGTTGGCTGATAATGGTAAGCCATCGCTGCAGAAGTAAACCATTTTCCCCAGAATTCCCCCTGAAAATACCCCGGATCATCATTCCGCTCCCTGAACGGAGTTAAATAGAGGGAATAGTCTTTTGCCATGATACCATTTTTGATGCACGAATCAATCTTTTCCCCGACATACCCTTCCAGGTGAACAGC
>JAGYMR010000295.1 GCA_018400515.1 Tangfeifania sp. | reverse complement strand
TCGTTTCATCTCATTAAAATTGTTTGTTTTCTAAGGTATGAGATGGAACTCGCATAAATTTTATCATGATCGTTTGTGTCATAAACCGTCATGCTCGTTTCATCTTATTAAAATTGCTTATTGATTAAGGTATAAGATGGAACTCGCATAAATTTTAATTGGATTCGTTTGTGTCATAAATCGTCATGCTCGTTTCATATTAAAATTTTTTACAAAAATTACAATAATCTGTCGATTCACAAAAATTCAGGGAATGATCGTTTCATCTATTCATGTCCCAGGTGAACAATCATGCAGGCAACAATTCCTGCCGTTTCCGTTCGCAGTCGCGCATTTCCGAGTGATATCCCCCTGAACCCCTGACTTTTTGCCTTTTCCACCTCTGTCTCGCTGAAATCTCCTTCCGGTCCGATGATGACGAGGGTGTCTGCTCCTTTTTTTAACACATTTTTAAAATGCGGTTTTTCTCCCGGATGACAATGGGCGATGTATTTTTGCACCGTTCCGGCTGTGCCGGTGAGCTCATCGAAAGAAGTGACCGGATTTAATTTGGGCAGGGTCGCTTTCCCCGACTGTTTCATGGCAGAGATCAATTTTTTTTTCAGCCGCTCCTCTTTGATGATTTTTCTTTCGCTGTGCTCACACAGCAGGGGGGTGATCTCATCGATGCCGATCTCAGTGGCTTTCTCCAGGAACCACTCCAGCCGGTCGATGTTTTTGGTTGGTGCGATGGCGATGTGCAACCGGAAGTCTCTTTCGCTCTTCGCCTGCTGTGTTTCTAATATCTTAATGCGGCAGCGGCGGGGGCGGGCCACCGATATTTCACCAAGAAAACTGCCGCCCGATCCGTTTACAACGCGCACCCGGCTTCCCACACCCAGACGCAGAACCCGGACAGCATGTCTTGACTCTGTTTCATCCAGAACGATTTCATTATTTTGAATGACAGGTGAATAAAAAATTTGCATGGTTCAATTATTTACAAAATACCCGGTTATTATAAAAAATAACACTTTTATTTCTGTTCTGTTCAAGTGAAACAACGATGATCCATTCATACGAAGGAATAAAAAGAATCACGCCGGCTGAATTTTCCGGTACCCGCCTCACTTCAGGTATTTGCCTTTCACATAAAAAAGCATATCAGCCGGCATTTAACTCATGGTAACCTGAACGGAACAGTGATCTTTCTGTTGCAGCGGAATTTTGTTCCCTTTCACTTTCACACCGTCGACTTCCAGTTCTTTGACCCCTTTGGAAACGTGGTTCGGATTGAGCACCCCGATTTGGTATTGCGTTCCCCTGAATTTCCGGAAGACGGTAAATCCGTCCCATCCTTTTGGAATACAGGGATTCACGGTCAATCCGTCGTAATCGGGCTGAATGCCCAGTATATGTTGGGAGACAGCGAAAAAGTTCCAGGCAGCCGTCCCTGTGAGCCAGGAATTTTTGGCTTCACCGGGTTTCCAGGCATCTTTGCCGGCAATCATCTGTGCATACACATACGGTTCAGTCCGGTGGAGGTCACTGATCTCCTCCAGGTAAGCCGGAGCGATCCTGCTGTAATATTCAAAAGCACGGTCTCCGTTCCCCAGGGCTGTTTCGCCGATCATGATCCAGGGATTGTTGTGACAGAATACGCCGGCATTCTCTTTATACCCTTCGGGATAGCTGGTGATTTCCCCCTTGCTGAGATCGTAGGCAGTGTAAGCCGGATGATTCAGCACAATGCCATATTCGCAGTCGAGGTATTTCTTCACTGCATCCAGCGCCAGCCGGGGCCATCCTTTTTCGCGTCCAATTTCTGCCATGGTACAGAAGCCGTTTGACTCGATAAAAATTTTACCCTCCTCATTTTCCCGGCTTCCCACTTTATTTCCAAAGAAATCGTAAGCCCGGAGAAACCATTGTCCGTCCCAGCCATATTTTTCAATGGCATCTTTCATTTTTTCCACCTCTTTCAACACGCTGTCCGCCCCGGAATTTTTCCCCAGGTACCGCAGCAATGCCGCATATTCGCTGCCGTAAAGCACAAACATGCCGGCGATCATCACCGATTCGGCCACGCCTCCCGACTTATTTTCCGTGGTTTGAAACGATTCGTCGGGATTGGACGAGAAGCAGTTCAGGTTCAGGCAGTCATTCCAGTCGGCCCGACCAATAAGCGGCAATCCGTGCGGACCGGCGTGGTTCACGACATGGAGAAAAGAGCGGTTCAGGTGGTCGAGCAGGGGTTGGGCTTTGGTGGCATCATTGTCGTAGGGAACCATCTCTTCCAGGATGGAGAAGTCGCCCGTTTCTTTCAGGTACATGGTTGTGGAAAGAATGAGCCACAGCGGGTCGTCATTGAAATGGCCGCCAATATCGGCATTGCCCTTTTTGGTGAGCGGCTGGTACTGGTGCCACGCACCCCCGTCTTCCAGCTGTGTGGCGGCCAGATCGAGAATGCGCTCACGGGCTTTTTCGGGGATCAGATGGACAAAACCAATCAGGTCCTGGTTCGAATCCCGGAATCCCATTCCCCGGCCGATGCCCGATTCAAAATAGGAAGCCGACCGCGACATGTTGAAGGTGACCATGTTTTGATACTGATTCCAAATGTTCACCATCCGGTCGAGCCGTTGGTCGTGACTCTTCACGCGGTAGTTCGACAGCAGCTGATCCCAGTGTGCTTTCAGCCTCGTGAGTGCCTCATTCACCCTTTCAGAAGAAGAAAACTGTTGAATGATCGCTTTTGCCCCGGTTTTATTGATTAGTTTTTTTGCTTCCCATTTCTCCTCCTCCCGGTTTTCCACGTATCCCAGGATAAAAATGAGCTCTGTTTCCTCCGCCGGGTCCAGCGCGATATCAAAAGACTGCGAAGCGATGGGAGACCAGCCGTGAGCCACTGAATTTTTTGACCGGTTTTGGCAAACGGCATCCGGACCGGCATATGAGTTGTACAGTCCCGCAAACGATTCCCGGTCGGTATCAAAACCGGCTGTTTCCCGGTTGGCCGACCAGAAAGCATAATGATTCCGGCGTTCGCGGTATTCTGTTTTATGGTATATGACGGAATTTTCCACTTCCACCTCGCCCGTACTGTAGTTGCGCTGAAAATTGGTCATGTCGTCCAGGGCATTCCACAGGTTCCATTCCACCAGCGAGAAAAGTTTAAAATTTTTCTTTTCCGTGTCCGTGTTTTTGAGTTTTACCCGGAGAATTTCCGCCGCAACGCCCAAAGGGATAAAGGCAGTCACCTCGGCAGACAGTTTGTTTTT
>JAGYMR010000294.1 GCA_018400515.1 Tangfeifania sp. | reverse complement strand
TGGGGATTCCTGAAAGAGGATATCCCAACATTGCCGCAGCTTTTGAAAGAAGCCGGCTACCGGACAGCCCTCATCGGGAAATGGCATCTGGGCCTCGAATCGCCCAACAAACCCAATGAACGGGGTTTTGACTTTTTTCACGGTTTTTTGGGCGACATGATGGATGACTACTGGACACACCTGAGAGATGGCAATAATTACATGCGACTGAACGACCAGGTAATTAAACCGGAAGGGCATGCCACCGATCTCTTTTCCAACTGGGCCATTGAATACATCAACCAACAGCAAAACAACCCGTCGCCCTTTTTCCTTTACCTGGCCTACAATGCCCCGCACTTCCCCATTCAACCCCCGGAAGGGTGGGTCACCAAAGTTAAGGAAAGGGAGCCCGGCATCACTGAGAAGCGGGCCAAAAACGTAGCGTTTGTTGAACACCTGGATGCAGGAATCGGACGGGTTATGAAAGCATTGCAAGACAGCAGACTTTCCAAAAACACCCTGGTCATTTTCTCTTCCGATAACGGAGGACATTTGCCCAGCGGTGCTTCCAACGGAAAATTACGGGGAGGCAAACAGGACATGTACGAGGGAGGCATAAAAGTACCCACCTGCTTTACCTGGAAACAGGAGATCAAACCGGGAACAATCACGGGCAACCTGGGACTGACGATGGACATCTTCCCCACCCTTTGCGAAATCGCAGGCGTAGAGGTTCCTCCGGAAATCAACGGCATGAGCCTGTACCGGACCCTTCAAAGAAAACCACAGGTAACCGACAACCGCGTTGTGTACTTTATGCGCCGGGAAGGAGGATATTATGCAGGTCTTTGCTATTATGCCGCCCGGCAGGGACAGTACAAACTGGTGCAAAACTCCCCGTTCGAACCCCTCCAGCTGTTCAACCTGAAAACCGACCCTGGAGAGCAAATACCATTAAAAACAACTTCTGATAAATTCAACGACCTGCGTTACCGCTTATCCCAGCATATCCGGGAGGCCGGCAAAATCCCCTGGCAAAATAAAAACGAAAAATAGCTACTTTTTCTTTTTTGTACTTCAAACCACTTCAGGGGCCGCTTTATTAAAACCGGAGATGCCGACACACTGGAAGCCGGATTCGAGTACCGGGAATACGCAGGTTTCGCAGAAGCGCTGTATTCCGATCAATGGATGGAGACCCAAACGATAAAAACGCCTCCTGAAGGGAAATTTAACATACAACCGGACCTGATAAAAAATGGAAAAATCTATCAGTTCCGGGCATTTGCAGAGCATCCCCGGCTCAGGATATACGGGGAGGTACTGCAGGTGAAGTTTTAAACCGGGATCCGCCAAAAAATCAAAATTAGCCTGTGGGGTTTGTCTAATCTCCCAAAAAAACTAATTTAGCAAGTTTTGCAGAAGTCTGTTAATTCCGGAATTGTGAAAAAACTGAAAATCAAGCTTCACTGGCAAATTCTCATTGCCCTCCTGCTGGCTGTCCTGTTCGGATATTTTTTCCCCGGAGGAACAAAATACGTCTCCTGGATCGGGGACATCTTCCTCCGTGCCCTGAAAATGGTCATTATTCCACTGGTATTCAGCTCCATTATCAGTGGCGTATCGGGCATTGGCGAAGGGAAAAACCTGGGAAGACTCGGTGTGAAAACCCTTTTTTATTACCTGTCGACCAGCACACTGGCCATATTAACAGGACTAACGGTGGTTAATATTATCCAGCCAGGGGTTGGAGTGGACCTCGGTTTTTCCAAATCGGTGGAAGGGCTGGCCGAAGAGGCCGGCTCGGTAAGCGATATTTTTTACCGGCTGGTTCCTGAAAACGTGGTGGATTCAATGGCTCGGGGAGCCATCCTCCCGGTAATATTTTTTGCCATCCTTTTTGGCTTTTTCATCACTACCGTCGAAAACAAATACAAAAATACGCTTCGCCATTTTTTTGATGCCCTGTTTGAGGTCATGATGAAACTGACCATGTTCATTATCCGTTTTACCCCCCTGGGCATTTTTGGCATTGTATCGGCAGAGGTGGCAAGCAACTCGGGTCAACTGGCAAGCATTGCCGGAAGTCTTGCTCTGTACAGCCTGTGCGTTGTTGCAGGACTCCTTTTTCATGCCTTTGTCATTCTGCCGCTTATCGTGCGCCTTGTGGGAAAAGCCCGGCCGTTCAGCCACTTCAAAAACATGGCGACACCGCTTTTAACCGCATTTTCCACCTCCTCATCCAGTGCCACCCTCCCTTTAACGATGGATGCACTGGAACATAACAGCGGGGTATCCAACAAAGTTACCAGTTTCACGCTTCCCCTCGGAGCCACCATAAACATGGACGGAACAGCGCTTTACGAATGCGTGGCTGCCATGTTCATTGCCCAGGCCTACGGGGTGGACCTGGCCTTCGGTCAACAGGTCCTCGTCGTTGCAACGGCCCTGCTTGCTTCCATTGGAGCCGCAGGGATCCCCATGGCGGGACTGGTAATGATCACGGTGGTACTTACGGCAGTGGGCCTTCCGCTGGAAGGAATCGGCCTTATTCTGGCCGTGGACCGTATCCTGGATATGCTGCGGACATCGGTCAATGTGTGGAGCGACAGTTGCGGGGCAGTGACCATTGCACGGTCCGAAAAAGAAACAACCACCGTGGCCGTTTAATCACTGGTGAAGGAATCAGTGGTCGGAGGAAAAGAGCGATTCAACAAACTCCCTCCTGCGGAAAATCTGGAGGTGTTCCATTTTCTCGCCTACGCCGATGTATTTTACCGGGATCCTGAACTGGTCCGAAATTCCGATAACCACCCCCCCTTTGGCCGTTCCGTCCAGTTTGGTGAGGGCCAAAGCCGTTACTTCAGTGGCTTTGGTGAATTGCTTCGCCTGTTCAAAGGCGTTCTGTCCGGTGGAGCCATCAAGAATAAGCAGCACTTCGTGAGGAGCTCCGGGTACAATGCGCGACATCACCTTTTTTATTTTCGACAATTCATTCATCAGGTTGACCTTGTTGTGCAACCGGCCGGCAGTATCGATAATAACTACATCCGAATTATTGGACCTGGCGGAAGAGAGGGCGTCATAAGCCACCGAAGCGGGATCAGCCCCCATTTTTTGCTTTACCAGTGGAACATCCACCCGCTGGGCCCAGATTTCCAGCTGCTCGATGGCCGCTGCCCTGAAAGTATCCGCAGCCCCCAGGTAAACCGATTTCCCGGCTTTTTTGAACTGATAGGCCAGTTTTCCAATCGTTGTCGTCTTCCCTACCCCGTTGACAC
>JAGYMR010000293.1 GCA_018400515.1 Tangfeifania sp. | reverse complement strand
AGGGCAGCCATATCTCATACAGGCGCTCTCAGCAGTTCCGACGCAGCGGTGGAGGCGCTTTTTCGTAAAGCGGGAATTGTAAGATGTTATGGTCGCGAGGAACTGACCACAGTGGCCAATGTTTTTATGTGTAAAGAGTTGAAGGGCAGAAAGCTGGCCATTATTACACATGCCGGAGGTCCCGGTGTGATGCTTACTGATGCGCTGGAAAGGGGAGGACTGAAAATTTCCCGAATTCCTGACTCTCCTGCAAAGCAGGCGTTGAAAGAAAAGTTGTTTCCCGGCAGCTCCGTGGAGAATCCGATCGATTTCCTGGCTACCGGCACTGCAAAGCAACTGGGTGAGATTCTGGATGTATGTGAAAAAGACTTCGATGTTGACGGCATGGCAGTGATATTCGGCAGTCCGGGATTGTTTCCCATCCGCGATGTGTATGAAGTGCTTGACAAAAAGATGAAGAGTTGCCAAAAACCGGTTTATCCCATTCTTCCCTCCATCATTAATGTGAAAGAAGATGTCTCCTATTTTCTTTCCCACGGGAATGTTAATTTCCCGGATGAAGTGCTGCTTGGGAGGGCACTTACACGGGTCATTCATACACCACCTCCTTCTCCGGTGAAGATTTTTCGGGAAGGGATTGATATAAAGCGTATACGTGATGTCATTGAAAATGCTCCCGACGGCTTCCAGTCACCGGAAGTCATTCATCAGCTCTTCGATGCTGCCGGGATTCCCCGCGTAAAAGAGATTGTGGCCAATTCCGAGACGGAAGCTGTACTGGCAGCTGTAAACATCGGATTTCCGGTAGTCATGAAGGTGATCGGTCCGGTGCATAAAACCGATGTCGGAGGTGTGGTGCTGAATATACGGAATGTTGGCCGGGTGCAAAAAGAGTTTCATCACCTCATGGGCATTGAGCAGGCCGGGGGGGTGCTGGTGGCACAAATGGCTTCCGGAACAGAACTGTTCCTCGGTGCGAAATATGAGCAGGATTTCGGACATGTTGTGCTTTGCGGTCTCGGAGGTATCTATGTGGAAGTGCTGAAGGATTTCACTTCTGGTCTTGCCCCCCTTTCATTTGACGAAGCCAGGTCGATGATCCGTCAACTGAAATCTTATAAGCTCATGAAAGGGTACCGCCACCAACCGGGGGTAAAAATTTCTCTTTTTGCTGAGATTATCGTACGACTTTCTACTTTATTGCGCTATGCCACTGAAATCAAGGAACTGGATATTAATCCCCTGTTGGGGAATGAAAAAGAAATTCTGGTTGTCGACGCAAGGATAAAAATAAGTTCAGATTAATCCCTTTCGGATAACCCGACCGAAATGGAGTTAGATTTTTAAAAATGTTTTACGTAATCTCAGTCATTCCGGATTGAGAGGAAAAGTTTTGAATTTTCAGGACTAAATCCTTTTCAACAGGATCAACCGGAAATCCATTGCCTGTGAGCCGGGTATTTCGATGGCTTTCAGGGTTAGATGCCCCGTGCCTTTATTCAGATGAATGACCCCTGCTTCCAGGGGTTTAAAATCTTTTACATACGATTCCATTCTTTCCACCCGGTCGTTTTTCATCCCTTTTAAGGGCGGGTTATGTGCCTGAGTGATTTTCCCGGTCAGTTTTTCCCCTGCAAAACTCAGTTCGAAGGCAGCTCCCACATCGTCGGGGGGACAGGTGTACCAGATTTTCACTTCATAATCTCCTTCGGACAGGACCTCTGCCTCCCAGGTAATGCTGTCGGAGGTACTTGTCCAGTTGGTGAAATAGGAACAATTTGGCCAGCGGTTTGAGCGCCGGATGTTTCCGTGGGCCACTCCGTCGCGTGCAGGAATTTGAGTATAAAGATAATCGGGATGTCCGATGGTAAAAGCCCGTTGATCTGATGAAGGCAGTTCGGACAATGCATCGTTTTCCCATTTTTTGCGGGTAAGTTTCATCTGTTCTGCAATTTCCGGGCGTGCATCAGACACATCGGTTTTTTGTTCCGGATCCGATTCCATGTCAAATAGCTGTCCATCCGGATCAAGCCTGAATTTTTGATTTCGCACGCTGGTTTTCCCGGCCCAGTGGTTGATGATAAAGCGGTCGTTCCATTCAGGAGTATCTTCCATCAACAGGGGCTTCAGGCTGATGCCGTCGAGTGGTTTTGGCGGATTGAACCCGATTCCGGTAAGATCTGCCAGTGTGGGTAAAAGGTCGATTACTCCGGCAATCTTTTTCACAGTGCTTCCGGGTTGCAGGGTGCCTTCCCATTTCATGAACATCGGAACGCGCACTCCCCCTTCGTCGGTGGAGCCTTTCCGGCCTTTCATGCCGCCATTCCAGCGCCAGCTGTTGGGTCCGTTGTCGGAAAGATAAATTACAATGGTATTTTTAGTGAGTCCTGCCTCCTCAATGGTTTTTACCACCCTCCCCACATTCCAGTCGATATTTTCGCACATGGCCAGTGCCGCGCGGGTAAAGTTGATGTCCTCTTTTTCGGGATCCCGGTGGATTTTTTGCAGCTCTTTATTCTTATACTTATCCCACCATGGGTCAGGCACCTGCATCGGACTGTGAGGTGTATTGTATGCCAGGTAGAGAAAAAATGGCTGGCTCTTGTTTTCGTGGATAAACGCTATCCCGTGGTTGGTAAAATCGTCAACAATGAATCCTGCCCCTTGTACAATTTCCCCGTTGTGTTCCAGCATGGGACTGAAGTAGTTTCCCCAGTGACCGGAGCAGAAGCCGTAATAGTCGTCAAACCCGCGGGCATTCGGATGGTATGGCGGCTGCATGCCATTGTGCCATTTCCCGTAAGCGGCCGTGGCATAGCCTGCTTTTTTAAAGAATTTGGCCATGGTGGTTTCATCGGTGTCGAGCCTTTCTCCTCCCGCAGATGTGGAGTAGACACCGCCGCGGACGTGATACCTGCCGGTCAGCAGTTCAGCCCGGGTGGGAGAACATACCGCACAGGCATAAAAGCGGTCAAAGGTGACACCCGTTTCAGCCAGATTGTCAATGTTGGGCGTCTCCATGTTGGTATTCCCGGTAATGCTTAAATCACCCCAGCCCTGATCATCGGTTATGATCAACACAACATTGGGATACCTGTTGGATGAATCTGTTTGACTGCTGCAGGAAATCAATAAAGCAGCCATGAAAGAAAGGAAAATCAATTTGCCCATTTTGCATCTGTTTAAAATTTTACCATGCTCGTTTCATTGGACCTGGTTTCGTTAATTTACGATAAAGATGCAAAAAAATGAATAAACGGGCATTATTTTGCAGCGGCA
>JAGYMR010000292.1 GCA_018400515.1 Tangfeifania sp. | reverse complement strand
CACGGAAGATCTCAGGCGGCTGAGGGGGCTGAGGAAACCCCGCCTTTGCCCCCATAACGTACATAAATATTGTTTTCCCCCTGCGGGTAATCAAACTCCTTTTCTTCAGAATTTACCACAACAAATTCCCCGGTCATCTCCCCAAAATAAATTTCCGGACGGGTTACGGCCAGATCATCCGATTTACTTACGGGCGGGATATCTTTTACCAGCAGGTTGGGCAATCCCTCACCGGTGAATTCATTGACCCGGTTGAGGGTTACTCCGTACCCATGGGTGTATTTGAACCGTTTGTTTACAAATGTTTGGCTCTGTTCCGGCAGGTTTCCTGTATTCATTTCACGTGCCGAGATCATGACCTCATTATAAGTACTGTCGATCGTGTAGCGGTCAATATCCACATCTAAGAATTCATAATAAAGCCGTATTTCCTGGAATTGCTTAAAGACGGCATCGAGGGCCCGGTAGTCCCATAAACGAATATTATTCAGCAAATGCCGGTTGGAAGAGACGGTCTCTTCCGAAAATTCTTCGGACACCGGAAAATCCACCTCCTCTATTTGATGGAGGCCGTAGCCATAACGGGTGAATTCGATGTTGTTTTTAATGTACGGTTTTTCCACCGATATCTCATTGGGTTGGACTTTCAGCCACTGAAACAGCCCCGGGATCAGTAGGAGGGTGATGAACCATAAAGAAAAAACCAGGACCGGAATGATAACCAGTCTGCCGGTCTCCGTGAGGAATCCTCCCCGTGAGAAAAGGCGGGAAATACGGTTCCGGGCGGATGGGATCATCATTGCAATTCCCGCAATGGCCGTTAGGACGGCCATGATCAGTAACATGGGAAGCCGGATGTTGTCATCGGTCCAGCCCGGTCCTGAAACAATCCCCTGCTCTGAATAGAGCAGTCCATACCTTTTGATAAATTTTCCACATGCCAGTACGATGAGGAAGATCCCGGCACTTAGAAAAAGGGACCGGTTCTTTTCCAGGTTGTCTCTCAGGATCCAACCCGTTCTGCTGTCCCGGTCATTTTTCAAATTCCCTGCCAGCGATGCCGCCAGGGCAATGATGCTCAGGTATAAAAAACCGGAATAGATGAGGCTCAGTAATGGATAGGTGAAAAGATAAAACCCTGTTTCCATGTTAAGTACCGGCTCCCTTACTGCAGTGGAGATCCGGTGCAGGAAAAGCAGAACGGTTTCCCAGTGGGAAGCCATCAGGAAACCACTGATCAGGCCTCCTGTCAATACGGCGAAGATCCGGATTCTTTTCTGCGGTCCGTTACCTTTCAGGGAGAAGGTGATCAGAAAAATAAGAATCCCCCCCACCAGAAAGGCCCCTGCGAAAAGCGCCAGCTTGGTGAGAAATACCGTCCAGAACCGGCGGTCATACCCCAGTTCATCAAACCACAATTTTTCTCCCCAGAAACCTAAAAACCATGTCACCAGGAGGGTGAGCAGACCAATCATGCTTCCCCAAACAATAAGTGATTTCTTATGCGATCTTATACCCTTGTATATCAGCCAGGCCGAAGGGACTACAAATAAAATAAACAGCAATGTGTACACAGCCGGGAATTTTAAATGAATTTTTATTTTTTATCTAACAATTTCTTGCCAAATGCATTTATCAAATGTATCCCTTTTTAAAGTAAAGTCTGCATTCCTTTACGTAATAAGGAAAAATATTGTTTGTTTTGTTTGATTGTTTTTTTCCGGAAAGGAAAAGGCAGGACCCCGTCCATTTGCGCGTCCCTATTTTATTATCTTCCTCCCGTAAAAATCATACAGCACCCGCTCATATTCCTCATTTACCGCCATGGCAGGATATAGATCCCCGGAGATTTTTTAATTAATTTTTTTCAGTTCCACCCATAACGGGAAAATTCTTTTTCCGGGGGTGGCAAAATGAGGGATCAGGTCGCAATCCATTTCCGGGAGTTTCACATTTTTCATTTCAATGATATCGGTGGGGATGTTTTTGCTCTCCATCCGGAAGATGGAGCCGTTGGTTTCCAGGAACATCGTTCCGGGTGTTTCCAGCGGTTCAATGAATTTGAACCGGATGTTATAGCGGCCTTCACGGATGCTGACCCTCCACAGACCGAACACCTCTTCCCTGGTCCAAATGGCCCGTTGTCCCCCTGCGTCGTTCCGGTTCAGGACAACCGGGTTTTCATGGGCACTTCCAATGATAATGCGCGGGGGATTTTTCAGGTGAGCCGCATTGGTCAGGGTTTCCAGAAATTGGTCGAGTTCTTCCTTCATCCGGGAGGCCCTTTTTGGGTCTGTGGTAATGAGGTTGTTTTGTTCGTATGGGTCTTCAGCGATGTTGAACAGCTCAAAATCTTTCAACGGAGCATTATAGTTTGTATGGCCGATCAGCTTGAAGGGACCTTTTTGAAGCGCCATGTTATTATATCTTTCGGGATATCGCCGGGACCAGTAGAAAAAAAGCTTTCTTTCTTCAAAGGAACGGGGAGACTCCCCTTTCAACAGGGGCAGAAAGTTTTTCCCGTCAATCACACGATCTTTGGGCAGCGGGGCCTGGCAAAGTTTTGAAAGGGTGGGGAGCAGATCGATATGGGCGAGGGGGGCTTCAATGTCCTTATTCCCTTCAAAACGGGCCGGCAACCGCCAAAAAAACGGAACCCGGATACCGCCCCGGAATACATCTCCTTTTCGCCCCCGCATGCCTGCTTTGTATCTTTTTTGCTGCGGGCCGTTGTCGGTCATGAAGATCACCAGGGTATTTCTTTCGATGTTCAGCGATTTCAGCTTCTTCAACAGGCGCCCCACATTTTCATCGATGTTGGAGACCATGGCATAGACTTTCCGGGCATCTTCGCGGTCCTTTTCACTCATTCCGGGAAAGGGCCTGTTGTCATTTTCGAAACCTGCAGCAGGATCAATGTCCTTGTACATGTTGTAGTACTTCTCGGGGACCTGCAGGGGAGTATGGGGAGCATTAAACGACAGGTAGCAGAAGAAAGGGGAGTCGGGGTTATTTTCGATGAACCGGAGGGCCTCTTCCGCAAAAATATCGGAGCAGTATCCTTTATACGATTTTTGCCGGCCGTTATGCCATAGCACCGGATCAAAATAGCTGCTGTCACGGCGAAAGAAGGTGGTGAAATCGCCGGGCTGCCCCATTCCTCCCGCCAGGTGGATCACTGATTCATCAAATCCCTGGTCACCGGGGCGGGAGGGATAGTTGTCGCCCAGGTGCCATTTGCCGAAGATGCCTGTTCGGTAGCCTGCCTCTTTTAACATTTCAGCGATG
>JAGYMR010000291.1 GCA_018400515.1 Tangfeifania sp. | reverse complement strand
GTGCGATGGCGGCAGGTAAGGCCCGGGAGGGCATGAAATTCACCCAGGCCTATGCCTGCAGTGTATGTTCGCCTACGCGTACAAGCCTCATGACCGGCATGAATGCCGCACGTCACCGGGTCACCAACTGGACCCTCCGGCGCAATGGCAGCAATGACCAAAAAGATGACCAAATGGAATTTCCGGTTTGGAACATGAACGGCCTGCAACCCGCCGATTCCATAGAAAATGCCGTAGCAGCCACTACGCTTCCCCAATTGTTACAAGACCACGGATATTATACCATTCATACCGGTAAAGCCCATTGGGGAGCCATTGGAACACCGGGGGCCGATCCGCTGAACCTGGGTTTCGACATCAACATCGCCGGGCATGCTGCCGGAGGGCCGGGAAGCTTTTGGGGCGAAAAAAACTACAGTGCCGCCTGGAGAAACGGAGGCCACATCTGGGATGTTCCGGGACTTGAAAAATACCACGGCACCGATACGTACCTGACTGAAGCACTCACCATCGAGGCTGTCAAAGCCTTACAGGAACCTTTGAAAAACGACCAGCCTTTTTACCTGTACATGTCGCATTACGCCGTTCATGTCCCCCTGGAGGCCGATGAACGGTTTGCTGACAAATACCGGAAAATGGGACTCGACAAGCGAGAGGCAGCCTATGCCTCCATGGTGGAAGGAATGGACAAAAGCCTGGGTGATCTGATGGACTACCTCGAAGAGGAGGGAATCGCAGACAATACCATCATTCTCTTCATGTCGGATAACGGAGGATTAAGTGCCCATGGCCGTGGCGGGGAGCCCAATACCCACAATAAACCCCTGAGCAGCGGAAAAGGCTCGGCCTATGAGGGAGGCATCCGGGTACCTATGCTCGTCAAATGGCCGGGTAAAGTCAGACCGGAATCGGTTTGCCACGATTATGTCATCATCGAAGATTTTTTTCCCACCATCCTGGAAATGGCAGGAATTCAAAATGCGAACACCATTCAGCCTGTGGACGGGAGGAGCTTTATCCCACTGCTTCTGGAAAAGGAGAATCCGGAAAAAGAGCGGAGCCTGTTCTGGCACTTTCCCAACAAATGGGGTCCATCAGGCCCTGGAATCGGAACCACCAGTGCCATACGGAAGGGAGACTGGAAACTGGTTTACTGGTACAAAAATCAGCATTTCGACCTGTTTAACATCCGGGAAGACATTGGGGAAGAGCACAACCTGGCGGAAGAAAACCCCGAAAAAGTGAAAGTACTCGCCACAGAACTGGGAAAATGGCTCCGCGAAACCGGCGCCCAAAGGCCAGTGCTACAAAGTACAGGAGAACCAGCTCCCTGGCCCGACCAACAGGAGGGCTGGGATAAAAACAACCTGGCAATGGTCAATTCAGGGAATGTTATAGAAAAAACACCTGTTTTTCATTATTTTTACAAAAAAGAACAGTAAACACATTTTAATCATCAGGATATGTATTCAAAAATTACTTTGCTTTCACTCGGAATGCTGGCCCTTCAGGCAGGCTGCAAAATGGAAGAAAAACCGGTTGAGAAACCGAATATTCTGTTCATCATGACCGATGATCACTCCTTCCAGACCCTCAGTGCCTATGATAACACCCTCATCAATACCCCCAACCTCGACCGCATCGCCGATGAAGGGGTACTTTTTCAGAACAGTTTTGTGGGCAATTCCATCTGCGCTCCCAGCCGGGCTACCCTGCTTACCGGAAAGCACACCCACAAAAACGGGCAAATGACCAACAGCGATACTTTCGATGGTTCGCAGGTCACCTTCCCCAAATTGTTGCAGCAGGCCGGTTACGAAACAGCGCTGGTTGGAAAATGGCACCTGCGCAGTGACCCCACCGGTTTCGATTACTGGAACATTCTGCCGGGACAGGGACAATATTACAATCCCGATTTTATTGAAATGGGCGAGCAGAAACGTTTCGAGGGGTACTGCACTACCCTGACCACCGATTTTGCGCTGGACTGGCTCGAAAACCGGCAATCGCAGGAAAAACCTTTTTGCCTGCTCCTGCACCATAAGGCACCCCACCGCACCTGGCAGCCCGACACCCTGCACTTTGACGAATTTAAAGACAAGGTTTACCCCGTTCCCAACAACTTTTTCGATGATTATGAAGGCCGGAGGGCCGCTGCAGAGCAGCGCCTCAGCATTCGTTCCACCGATATGGACATCCGGTACGACCTGAAAATGCAGGACGAACGCATCGAATCGAGATTCCCCGGAATGGACCATACCGCCCGGATGAACGACCAGCAGAAAAAAGCGTGGAATGCGCATTATGAGCCCATCAAGGAGGATTTCCTGGAGCAAAACCTCCAGGGGGATGAGCTGGACCTCTGGAAATACCAGCGATATATGCGCGATTACCTGGCCTGCATCCGTTCGGTGGATGAAAATGTTGGACGTGTCCTTGACTACCTCAAAGAGAACGGACTCGACAAAAATACATTGGTGGTCTATACCTCCGACCAGGGTTTTTACATGGGAGAACACGGCTGGTTCGACAAACGGTTTATGTATGAAGAGTCTTTGGGTACTCCGCTTCTGATGCGTCTTCCCGAGGGATACTCCACCCGGGGGACCATCACCGAACTGGTACAGAACATCGACCATGCTCCCACCTTCCTCGATTTTGCAGGCGTGGATATTCCCGCCGCCATTCAGGGACGATCACTGAAACCCCTCCTCACCGGAGAAAGTAAGCCGGAATGGCGCGATGCCATCTATTACCATTACTACGAATTTCCCAATGAGCATATGGTGAAACGCCATTATGGAATCCGGACCGACCGGTATAAACTCATCCATTTTTACAATGACATCGATGAATGGGAATTGTACGACCTGAAAAACGACCCGCATGAAATGAACAACCTGATCAATTCAAATGAGCATGCGGAGCTTATTGACAGCCTCAAAACAGAACTCACCCGGTTGCAGGAAAAATACGAGGACACCGACCGTTCTACCTATTGAAGAAATTGAGAAAATTCATAAAACAACCGCAGCATGAACAAAACCGGTAAAAAAAACATTCGGCTTTCCTGTTGCCGAAAAAAACAACAAACCATCCTCCGGAAAAAAAAGGCTCCCTTTTCAACAGGATGGCTGGCCCTGACATTTTTCGGTCTGCTTTTAGGAATATCGGGCACTTTAAAGGGGCAGGAGAAAGAAAAGCTCAATGTGTTGTTTATCATTTCCGATGATTTAACCACTACCGCTTTATCGAATTATGAGAACCGCATTTGCAAGACCCCTCATATCGACAA
>JAGYMR010000290.1 GCA_018400515.1 Tangfeifania sp. | reverse complement strand
CAAAATTTTATCGACGCTATCCGGGCCAATGATCCTGCATTGCTCACTGCTCCCATCGAAGAAGGATTCTATTCCTGTGCGCTGATCCACCTGGCCAATATCTCATACCGCCTGGGAAGAACACTCGATGTTGATCCGGAAACTTTAACTGTACGGAACGATAAAGAGGCCAATTCAATGCTCAGGAAAGAGTACAGAAAGCCATTTCTTCTGCCCAAAACGGTTTAAATTCGGTTCAATGCCTTCCGGCAGCAAAAAATTCATTCCGGGCAATGGTGTTAAAGGAGGTTGGTGACCATATCCGAAGCTGGCGGGTAATCATCCTTATCGGGATCATCGCACTAACCTGTATTGGCTCGCTTTACACCGCCTTATCAGGTATAGCTGACGCGGTGAAACCCGGATCTGAACGATCATTCTGAAAAAAATTCCCGGGCTCTGTCTAACAGTCTTTTAATTGATTTACTTTGCCTGAATGAACACTAAGGGCATCTTGTTAAAACGGATCATCATTGCAGGTATTTTAATTTTCCCTGCCAGGGACCTGTATGCACAGGATCCCGGCTATTCACAATTTTTTGCCAACCCGCTTCATCTCAATCCGGCCTACGCGGGAACGACCGAACTCCCCCGGATGGTTTTGAACTATCGGAACCAATGGCCTCAGAAAGGGGCCACTTATACGACCTATGCTGTTTCATATGATCAACTCATCAGGGGGAAAAATGCAGGACTGGGCATTCAAATGACACGGGATCAGGAATTAAACAACATCATAAACCATCACAGTGCATCGGCGGCCTATTCCTATCATTTAAAACTGGGTGATGAAAGCTTCATGACACTCGGACTAAAAGGAGGAATGGTCCTGAAGCAATTCAACATCAGCAACCTGATTTTTCCGTCGGGCATCGACCAGCTAACCGGAGAGATCTCGGAGTTTGTATCAGCCGGTTATTCGGATGAAAAAAAGTTATACCCCGACTTTGCCGCCGGAGCAGTCGGACAGCATGGCAGTTTTTTCTGGGGAGTCAGTGCTGACCATCTCAACCGGCCGAATGAATCCATTATTGAAGGAGATCAGAAAGGAATGGTCCCGGTAAAATGGACAATCAATGCCGGGGCTCGGATGCACCGGTTGCATCATGGTTTGTTGTCACGGCGATTCACCCTCTCCCCCAATGTTTTGTATCAGCAGCAGGGGAATTTCAAACAGCTTAATCTGGGAATTTACATGATCGAAAAATCATTCCTTTTTGGCGGCTGGTTCAGAAATAATTTTGATGTCCGGCCCGATGCATTCATTTTCCTGGCCGGCTTTGCCCGGGAAAAATTTCAGGCAGGGTACAGTTTCGATCTGACCCTTTCAAAACTATCGAACTACAGTTATGGCTCGCACGAGATCTCACTCACCTTCTTCCTGGGCCGGAAAAGTGAAACTCCCCTGCGCAATAAACTGCTCATTCCCATGATTTAGCCTGTTTTCCGGTCTGACAATCTCCGTGGTGGCAAAAAGTGCATAGCCCGGTTCGTCATTTTTGATAAAACGGGCTCAATCAGGACGAAACATCGGCACATCTCTGCTGTTCAAAAAGTCAGAAGCACGCAACAGGACAACAGTTAAATTTTTAGCATTGCATAACCGGCAACTCTTTGAAAAGAGCCGAAGCACCTTTGATTGCCTTAGTAAATCAGCGTCACGGTACCCTGTTGAGCATGTTTTTCCTTCATAAAATCATGGTATTCAATCACCCAGGTATAAACTCCCGCAGGAGCAAAATCACCGTTTTTCATCCGGCCATCCCACCCGGTATCCGGGCTGTGCGACTCAAAAACAATCTGGCCCCACCGGTTGAAAATAAGTAATTCATATCCTTCATTCACTAACCATTTGGCATGAATCCTGAATTCACGGTCTTCGGGCTTTTCAGCATTGGGCGAAAAAGCGTTGGGAGGAAAAATTTTATCAAAAGCGACAGTGATGCCGGCTGATGCTGTATCGGAACAACCAGATTCATTGAACGCATACAATGAAACATCAAATTTGCCAATATCTTCATACCGGTGTAACGGTTGTTGTTCTTCTGTCACGGCCGACTGATCACCAAAATCCCAGGAATAAGCTGAAGCGCCCGTGGTAAAGTTTTCAAATCGTATGACGGGATCACTGATCAACACCCGCGACGGATTCGCCTTGAATTGAGCCCCGGGTACCGGATAGACCCACAGTTTTCCAGGCAGCAATAACGTATCGGCGCAACCTGTTAAGGAAGAAGATCCCACGACCGTCACATCGTAGATCCTGTCGCTGTCGTACAACGTTTCCGATAGCGATATGCCTCCGGCTGTCAGCTCTTCCCCGATTTTCCATGCATAATCCACGGCATCAACCGTGTCGGCAATGTCCAGTTGCATGGTAAAATCCAGTGGCGGGCAGCCGGCGATGGTATCAGAGTGAAGTGTAAAATTTGGTTTTCGCCGGTAGGTACTCACCAGCGTATCGGTTTTGCATCCAAATTCTGAGATCACCTGCAACCCGATATCAACCGCCGGACGCGTAGAAAGCGAAAATTTTAGCGGTCCTGGGCCACTCCCCGGATCTTCTGTCACCTCATCCGGTCCAAAACCGGTCAGATCCCACAAAAAATCATCCCGTTCACCGGCTGATCCGGTATAGCTGACCGTCGCATTTTCGATATAACACCCCGCCTCGTCGAAATCAAAACCGACGGTGGGGATGGGATGGACGGTAATCATGTCAGTTTTTATCCCGCTGTTCTCACAACCCTCGGCAGACACAATACGCAGGGATACATCATAATGCGCATCGGCAATTCCGCTGTTTTGATAGGTATGAACCGGCTGTTCCTCCTCCAAGGTGGTCCCGTCGCCCAAATCCCAATGATATTCGGCAACCGGTTCGGTGGAGGAAGAAACAAACTGAACATTCAGCGGACTGCAACCTTCGGGAGTTTTCACAAAAAAATCGAGTACAGGGGTAACGGTCACATCAATTTCCATGGAATCCACGCACCCGTCCTCATCAATCCGGAGTCCGACCGTACGGTCCAAATCACCAAAGCCAAGCGGTATTTCAAGAGCATCCACATTCATTCCCGAATGGTACAGGGTGTCATTTGAATACCAGTCGAACCGGGCATCACCCAGCACTTCCCCTTCATAAAAAAGCTGCAGGTTATAACCGGCACATTTCGCTTCGTCCAGTTGAAAAGCAGCAGTGGGCCGATGCCGGTAATGCACTTCAATCGTATCAACCCACAAGCAGGCATGTGGATCCATCATTTCAA
>JAGYMR010000029.1 GCA_018400515.1 Tangfeifania sp. | reverse complement strand
CTCAGTGTGGATGTGCTGAATTCGTACGTTTCTGAACTCCCTGTTGCGCCCGCGTTCACACATGGCTTCAATAAGCGGGTGCGGGGTCACCGCTACACTGTGAAGGTGTACCCTGTCGTTCGATTTAATGACTTTTACAGCTTCCCGGGCAGTGATAAATTTAATGTTCTTCATGCTATTTCCGGTTATAAAATCGGGTTTTGAATTAAGGGCGCAAATATAAAAAAATGATCCTCCCCTTTGGTTTTCGAATATCTTTTCTCCTTGTTCCACTGCTTTTGTGAACTATTTGTTAAGTTAATTGCTATATAAGAAAGAGCGGTCACTCCCGGGAAAACCGGCCGGAGGGGGTTGTTTTTAAACGATTCTGCAAAATGGCCTGTCCGTCCTTTGATGAAATGGATTTGAAGTATTTTTATACCTTTATAAAAAATTAAAACCGAAGATTATGCTAAAAGAGAAAGTGTTAAAAGCAATTAATGAGCAGATCAATGCTGAGCAGTATTCTGCATTTCTCTATCTTTCGATGTCCGCCTGGCTTGAAAACGAGGGACTTCCGGGTTTTGCCAATTGGATGTATGTGCAGTACCAGGAAGAGCTGACCCACGCCAACAAATTTTTTAAATATGTCAATGAGCGCGGGGGTAAAGTGGAACTGAAAGGGATCGATCCGATGCCTGTTGAGTTTGAGAGTGTGACAGAGATTATGGAGAAATCCCTGGCGCATGAGCAGCATGTGACCAGTCTGATCAACCATTTGGTGGACATTGCCATTGAAGAGAAGGATCATGCCACCCAGAGTTTTCTGAAATGGTATGTTGATGAGCAGGTGGAAGAGGAGGCTAATGTGAGTGAAATTCTCGATGATCTGAAGCTGATCAGTGGAAAAGGCAACGGGCTGTTAATGCTTGACCGCGAACTGCGCAGGCGGACCTTTGTAGATGAGACAGCCGAAGAATAGGATGTTCGAAAACGATGTTTCAGAAGGCTGCCGGACGCAGCCTTTTTTTTTGAAAAAAAGTTAAACCGGAATGAATTTTTCGGAATTCCTCTATTTTTTAAGTAAGTTTATTCCTGTAAAGGAACACCATAGCTGAATGGAATAGAAGATGGAGCTGAAAGAACAAGTATATACAAGGTATGAACATTTAAGGGATTTTTGCCGGATGACATGGGATGATCCTGCCCTGGAACGGCTGGATGAGGCTTTCCGCTTCACTCAGTCGGTGATTGGCGACCAGCAGTTCAAAACCGGGGAATTTATCCTGAACCACTCGCTCGATGTTGCCACCATTACGGCTGTTGAGATCGGCCTGGAACCGGACTCTGTAATCACAGCCCTGTTGCATAATGTGATGTATGCCGGACTTGAAAAAAGTGTAGACCGGGAGGCAATTGAATCCCGGTTTGGAGGGGCGGTTTATTCCATTCTCGAAGGGATGGCCAAAATTAACGCCCTGGGCACTGATACGGTTGATCTTCATGCCGAAAATTTCCGGAAACTTTTGCTGGCCCTTGCCGGCGATGTAAGGGTAATTTTGATAAAAACAGCCGACCGGTTGCAGGTCATGCGCCAACTGGACCGGTACGATCCGGCATCCAGGGAGCCGCTGGCTAATGAGACATCCCATCTTTATGCTCCGTTGGCTCACCGGCTTGGACTCTATTCCATCAATTCTGAATTGCTTGATTTATGTCTGAAGTACCAGGATCCCCGGGGGTATCAATATGTGGTGGACCGGCTGAAGGAGACGGAGCGCGAGCGGGAAGGTTTTGTTGCTGCGTTTGTCAAGCCGCTGGAAAAAAAACTTGCCGACCGGAATTTCCGGTTCTCCATGAAGGCACGGACCAAATCCATTAACTCCATCTGGAGTAAGATGCAGAAGAAAAATGTGTCGTTCGGTGAGGTGATGGACCTGTTTGCCATCCGCATCATTCTCGACTCAAAACCTGAAAATGAAAAAAATGACTGCTGGACGGTTTACTCGATCGTTACCGATCAGTACCAGGCCAATCCAGAACGGATGCGGGACTGGATCACCATTCCCAAATCGAATGGATATGAATCGCTGCATACCACGGTCATGGGCCCCCAGGGACGCTGGGTCGAGGTGCAAATCAGGACCCGGCGGATGGATGAAGTGGCGGAGAAGGGATTTGCCGCACACTGGCGGTATAAAGGGGGGAAAGAGAGTGATGGCATTAATTCCTGGCTTACCGGGATCCGGGAAATCCTGGAAAACCCCGCCCTGAATGTGGTGGACTTTATTGATCATTTCAGCACCGATATTTACCGCGATGAGACTTTTGTTTTCACCCCGAAAGGGGATTTGAAAAAGATGCCGGCGGGATCCACTTTACTCGATTTTGCCTATGAGATTCATTCCCATCTGGGCGAAAAATGTGTGGGAGGAATGGTGAACGGCCGGAAGGTGACCCTGAAATACCAACTGAAAAACGGCGATACGGTCGCGGTGGATACCTCCAATCATCAAAAACCTAAAATGGACTGGCTCGATTTTCTGGTCACCACCAAAGCCAAAAGCAGGGTGAAAGCCAGTCTGAATGAGGAGAAACGAATACAGGCCGCTCAGGGGCGCGAGATCCTGCTCCGGAAATTTAAGAACTGGAAACTGGATTTGAACGATGAAGCCCTGCGGAGGATCCAGAAAAAATTTGATTTTAAACTGGCCCAGGATTTTTATGGTGCGCTGGCCAATGGCAAGATCGACCCGCTCGAGATAAAATCCATTTTTTCTGAAAGAGGAGCTGCAGAGGAGAAAGATGAATCCATCCGGCGGAAAATAGAGGATCTCCTTCCGAAAAAGACCATTCAGGATTTGACATTCGACGGAGGCGATGATTACCTGGTCATTGACAACAACCTGAAAAATATCAATTACAAACTTGCCCGTTGCTGCAATCCCGTTTTTGGCGATGCCGTTTTCGGGTTTGTCTCCATCCGGGATGGCATAAAAATTCACCGGAACAGCTGTCCCAACGCCCCGCAGCTGAAAGCGCGGTTTCCCTACCGAATCGTCAGGGTCCGCTGGAAAGATACTGATAGTCCCGGCGCATTTATTACCACACTGCATGTTTCAGGGTTGGATGAATCCGGTATTGTCTCGGAGATTTCCCACATCATTGCAAAAGATACCGGCGCGCAGTTGCGGTCCATAAATATTCACTCCGACCAGGGGAAGATGGAGGGCATTCTTAAGCTTTTGGTCTATAATCTGGATCACCTGGAATTCCTGATCCATAAAATGAGAAAAGTAAAGGGCATTCATTCGGTTACACGGGGAGAAAAATGAACATTCTGATCGCACCCAACTCGATGAAAGGCAGTTTAAGTGCCTTTGATTTTGCGGATACAGTGGAAAAAGCCTTCGGGGATTGTTCACCGGAATTTTCCATCCGTAAAGTCCCGGTGGCCGATGGCGGTGACTTTACGGGAGAAGTGTTGTGCAGGGCACTGGGGGCGGCGGAAGTGCAGCTCAAAGTACGGGACCCGCTGGGCCGGGAGGTGTTGTCAAAATATGCGGTGACCGGAAAAACAGCCATTATTGAGATGGCGGATGCTTCCGGAATGAAATTACTGGCTCCTGACGACCTGGATCCCCTGAAAAGTTCTTCCTACGGAACCGGACAACTTTTGGCGCACGCCATTAAGAACGGTTGTTCGGAAATTCTGCTTGGTGTGGGCGGCAGTGCCACGGTCGACGGCGGTTCGGGGATGCTTGAGGCGCTGGGGGCGCAGTTTTTTGATAAAGACAATCACCGGATTGAAGGAAACGGGCAGAACCTTTATCGGATCCGGCGGATTTATAGGCCCCGCTTTCCCGGAAAGATCTCCGTCAAAGTGATCAGTGATGTAAAAAATCCACTGCTCGGGGAAAACGGCGCTGCAAAAATTTTCGGCCCCCAAAAAGGTGCTTCCCCGGGGATGGTGGAACACCTGGGAAAAGGATTGACCCGTTGGGGACAGTTGCTTGAAAGCGAAAGCCATAAAAAACTGGTATCTCTGAAAGGGGCAGGCGCTGCCGGAGGAGTGGCGTTGCCACTGCTGACTTTTTTTGATGCTGAATTGGTTGCCGGAGGACCTTTTATTCTCTCGCAGTTACATTTCAACGAACATGTTAAGTGGGCCGACTGGGTGATTACAGGCGAAGGGAAGCTGGATGCCCAGACCCTGAACGATAAAGCACCGGCTGTGGTTGCCCGGGCAGCCCGGGCAGCGGGGAAACCGGTACTGGCCGTGGGAGGGATCCTGGAACCGGCAGCTTCCACAGCTTTCGACGGGATGTTCTGCTTTTTGAACGGCCCCGTTTCTCCGGAAAAATCAATAAAAGAAGCACAAAAATATTTGTACCGGTTCACTTTTGAACTGGCCCGGTTGCTTAAGGCATCCCGGAAAACAAAAAATGCTCCCCGTGAAGGGTCCGGGGGCTGAAAAAAAATGGCAGGGTTTTTGATTTGTAATTGCAGAGGATTTTCAGGTAATGAAACAACCATTCAATGATGTTTCATAAACAAGCATAATTAAAAAATGGGAGTTCCATCGAAATTCGTCAGCATTCTATCGAATGCCGTTAAAATGAACAATAATAATGAGGTAAATACATTTGATGACTTACAATTTTGATGAGATGAAAATCAAAATAGATCGTAGTAGGTTTTTTAATCTTTATTATTATTTTTGGACTTTTGCAACAACAAAAGATCTTTTAAATCAAAAAAATTAAAATTAAAAGTTTGGAAAGATGAAAAATGTAGTATTAGTAACACTGGCCGTTCTTTTATCGCTGTCTTCTTTTGCTCAGGATGCGGCTGAAAAAATTTCACAAGCCAATGAGGCAATGAAAGCTAAAGAATATTCCAAAGCTTTTTCGTTGTATGATGACGCAATGAAAAACCTTGGCGATGTGGAGGTTGACGCCAGCATCAACTATAATATTGCTCTGGCGGCTTACCGGTCGGATAACATGGAAGGGGCCCTGGAATATTTTGACAAGGCCATTGAAGCGGAGGTTAACCTGGAAAGGTCTTATGAGTATAAAGCGCGGATATATAATAATATGGATGATTATGCCAATGCAGTGGCCAGTTATGAACAGGCCATTTCTGTCGCGGAAGACGATACGGCATCCATGATCTTCAATGCCGGGATTGCTGCCTACCGCGGGGGCATGCTTGATAAAGCCATCGACTTTTTTGGCAGGAGTGCTGTCAATAATTACCGGGGGGAAACCGCCACTTATTACAAAGCAATAGCGCTTAAAAAATTAAACAAGGATGAAGCATACATCGCAACCCTGAAAGAAGGGGTTGAAAAGTATCCGGAGGATGACAAGATCACTTCCGCACTGGCAAATCATTATGTTTCTGAGGGAAATGACCTTTATAAAAAGGGAGTGGCCATTCTGAATGCCGCCAATAAACAAGTACAGGAGGGGACCATTCAAACAACGGACGATGCCTATAAGGCTGAAGTTGAAAAAGCGCAGAAAGAGTTCCGTGCTGCTGTTGAAGTTCTGGAAAAAGCAAAGGAGCTGGATCCATCTAACGCCAATGCGCAAAAGCTGATCGATGCCTGCTCTGCTGTGCTCTGATCGTTTCTGTTTTTCAGCAAGGACAGCCGCTTGCCATCAGGCAAACGGCTGTTTTTTTTTGTCCCACCCCTCCGGCAACGTCCCCTTTTTTGCACGGATCCTATTAACATGCAGTATTTTTCACCCTTTCCCGGCGCATGGAATGATTAACTTTTTTATTTTTGTTATAAAACAGGCCAGTGCCTCCGGACAAGGGCCGTTTCCGGTCCATTTACCCGAAGGCAGGGGATGGATTGGTTTCAGGATGGATGTAACACCGGGGCGTTTTTCCGGGGATTGCGTGTTTTTGGCAAATTTATTCAGCCACTCCTTCATGCACGGTGTTTAAACAATACAAATGGCTGATTGTTTTCTTTTAAAATCTTGGCTAATTAAGGAATACCCATGGATAAATTTTCTTTGGTAGGGAATCAGGAACAGGAACCCATCGATGATCTCTACAAAACTTACCTTGAAACCCCGGAGGCGCTTGATGAAAGCTGGAAGCATTTTTTTGACGGTTTTGAACTTGCCCGGCAAAAGTATCCCGAGAAGCCTGCGGCAGGATCGGCCGGTAATCTGAACAAGGAGTTTGCCCTGTTAAATCTGATTCACGGCTATCGTCAGCGCGGGCACCTGTTTACCAAAACAAATCCCGTCCGGGCCCGCCGGAAATATTCCCCGACCCTTGCGATCGAAAATTTTGGCCTTGAAAAGAGTGACCTGGAAAAAACTTTTCAGGCCGGGACCAATATCGGAATCGGACCAGCGAAGCTAAAAGACATCATTGCCCATCTCGAGGCTACTTATTGCAGCTCCATCGGGGTGGAATATGTTTACATGCGAAAGCCCGAACTGGTTCAGTGGTTGCAGGAGCGCATGGAAAGTACCCGGAATGCGCAGGATTTCGCTGCCGAAGCCCGGAAACATATCTTCTACCATTTGAAACTGGCCGTGGGGTTTGAGAATTTTATCCATAAGAAGTTTGTCGGGCAAAAGCGGTTTTCGCTTGAGGGCGGTGAAACACTCATTCCCTCCCTTGATGCCGTGATAGAAAGGGGGGCTGAACTGGGGATTGAAGAGTTTGTCGTGGGAATGTCACACCGGGGGAGGTTAAATGTACTGGCTAACATTCTTGAAAAACCCTACGAAAATATTTTTAAAGAGTTTTACGGGAAAGCTTATGAGGATGATATCCTGCAGGGGGATGTGAAATATCACCTGGGGTATGAGAATGAAGTGCTTACTGATTTTGGAAAAAAGGTAAAACTGAAACTCATGCCCAATCCTTCCCATCTTGAAGCAGTGGGGCCGCTTGTTCAGGGCATGGTGCGCTCCAGAATCAATTCGGTATACGGAAATGATTACTCCAGGGCCGCCGGGATCGTCATTCACGGGGATGCTGCCATTGCCGCCCAGGGTGTGGTTTACGAAACCATCCAGATGTCGCAGCTGAATGGATACAAAACTGGGGGTACCATTCATTTGGTCATCAACAACCAGGTGGGGTTTACCACCCCCTACCTCGATGCCCGCTCCAGTACTTACTGCACCGATGTTGCCAAAGTGACCCGCTCGCCTGTCTTTCATGTAAACGGCGATGATGTGGAGGCACTCATATTCACCATTAAACTTGCCATGGAGTTCCGGCAGCGATTTCATAACGATGTTTTCATCGATATTCTGAGTTACCGGAAATATGGGCACAATGAAGGGGACGAACCCCGGTTTACCCAGCCGGTGCTCTATAAAGCCATTTCGAAACATCCCAATCCCAGGGATATCTATTCTGAGAAACTCCATCGCCTCGGGATTATGGACCCGGAGGAGGCACGGAAAGAGATCCGGACCTTTGATGAATTCCTGAACGCAAAATACGAGGCTTCTGAAAAGATAAAGAAACTGAAGATCCGGAAATTCCTTATCGATGAATATGCCGCCTATGACATGCCCCAAAAGGAAGTTTTCGATGAACGGGTGAAAACGGGCGTGCAAAGGAAGGTATTAGCAGAAATTGCTGAAAAGATGGATACCCTTCCCGGTGATTTGTCCTTTTTCAAGAAGGTGAACCGCATCCTCTCCGACCGGCGGATGATGATGCTGGATGACCGTCTGGACTGGGCCATGGGGGAGTTGCTTGCCTACGGTTCGCTGTTGCGGGAAGGGCACCCGGTCCGGTTAAGCGGGCAGGATACTGAACGGGGAACCTTTGCCCATCGGCATGCCTCTTTTGTCATTGAAGGGACCGATGAAAAATACTTTCCGCTGAAACATGTTTCCCCGGACCAGGCGCCGTTTCATGTTTACAACTCCCCCTTATCGGAATATGCGGTGATGGGATTTGAATACGGTTATGCCCTGGCCCAGCCCAACGGACTGACGGTCTGGGAGGCGCAATTCGGCGACTTCTACAATGTGGCCCAGGTGGTTATTGATCAGTACCTGGCATCGGCTCTTGAGAAATGGGGATTGATGAACAACCTGGTTTTGTTTTTGCCCCACGGGTATGAAGGGCAGGGTCCCGAGCACTCGAGTGCCCGCATCGAAAGGTTCCTGGAACAGGCGGCCAATAATAACATGCAGCTAGTGGTCCCGACAACCCCTGCCAATATGTTTCACCTGCTCCGGCGTCAGGTAAAAATGAAGACCCGGCTGCCACTGGTTGTCTTTACCCCAAAGAGTCTGTTGCGCCATCCGCAGGTCGTTTCAAAAGTAGGGGAACTGACAGCCGGTTCCTTTAAAGCCGTTATTGATGATCCTTATGCACATCCGGAAGAAGTGGAGAAGGTGGTTTTTACCTACGGTCGCCTTTATTATGATTTATCAAAATACCGGCTGGAGAATGGCATCCCCGGGGTGGCCATTGTTCGCCTGGAGCAGTTATATCCGCTTCCGGTGAAGGAGATGGATGCCATAATGAAGCGGTACAGCCATGCGGCCGACCGCCTCTGGGTCCAGGATGAACCCGGAAACATGGGAGCCTGGCCCATGATCCGCCGGAAAATGGACGGGATTGATTTTAAGCTTGTCGCCCGCCCTGAGAGCGCCAGTCCGGCGGCAGGGCTCATGGAGATCCATAAAGCGAGTTTGGAGAAAATTCTGAAAGCGACGTTTCATGAAAAAGAAGCCGTTGCTCAAAAAAATAGTGAAAAATGATTGCAGAAGTGAAGGTCCCCAGTCCGGGGGAATCCATAACCGAGGTGGAGATCGGCAGCTGGCTGGTTGAAAACGGTGCCGTGGTCGAAAAAGACCAGGAAATTGCTGAAGTGGAATCGGATAAGGCAACGCTGACCATTGTTGCCAGTGCATCCGGCAAAATTGAACTGAAAGCCGAAGAGGGTGAAACCATCGAGGTCGGGGCGGTCGTTTGTACGATTGATACCCGTGTAGCGCCCCCGGAAAAAAAGGAGCTACAGAAAAGCACGGAAGGAAAATCAGATGTAGCAGAAAAAAAGGAAACTCCGCAGTCCGGAATCCCCGAAGAAAAGCCTCCGAAGGACGAAGGGTCCCTTCCGGAATATGAGCGGGTAAAGGTAACACCGGTGGCCCGGGAACTCATGAAAGAACACCATTTATCGGTGGATGATGTGATCAGTGGCCTGAAACGCCTGGATAAGACAGCGGTTAAGACGGTTGTGAAAGCCGCCCGGGAAACCGGAGAAGTCTCCGCTGCCGCTGCCGGCACTCCTTCGCGCGAAACGGACCGGAAACGAATGTCGCCGTTGCGGAGAAAACTGAGCGAACGCATGGTTTCGGTGAAAAATGAAACCGCCATGCTAACCACTTTTAATGAGGTGGATATGCGTCCGGTGATGGCATTACGGAAAAAATACCAGCAGCGGTTCATTGAAAAACATGGGTTCAAGCTCGGATTTATGTCCTTTTTTACAAAGGCGGTGGCCCGGGCCATGGCGTTTCATCCCATGGTAAATGCCCAGCTGGAGAAGGATGCAATCGTATCCCCCCGGTTTGTGGATGTGGGCATTGCTGTTTCAACCCCCAAGGGACTGATGGTCCCCATTGTCCGGAATGCCGAAAGCAAAACCATTCCCCAAATTGAGCTGGAGATAAAAACCCTGGCGGAAAAAGCCCGGAATAAAAAGATCTCTGTGGAGGAGTTGAGCGGCGGGACCTTCACCATCACTAATGGCGGAGTTTTTGGTTCGCTGCTTTCCACCCCTATTATCAATCCCCCACAGTCGGCCATCCTGGGCATGCATAACATTGTGGAACGCCCGGTGGCAATGGAAGGACAGGTGGTTGTCCGGCCCATGATGTATGTCGCGCTTTCCTACGACCACCGCATCATTGACGGAAAAGATTCGGTGGGTTTTCTGGTGAAAATAAAAGAGATGCTCGAAGATCCCACCCGGTTGTTCACCGGCGGGGAAGATGCCGGGAAATTATTGCTGGAATTGTGAGTGAATGCTCCGGGATGTTTTAAAAACCAGCCGGAACAGCGGCATCACCGCAACCATTTCACGTTCATTCCATAACCTCCTGTGAAGAGGGCGGTGAAAATGGCATTGGTTGCTGAAAAAGCCTGCCAGTCGATCAATATCACCGGTAGAAAAAGGATGATCCCCTGGGCAGTCAGATAGAGCCAAAAACCATCGCGGTGCAGTTTCCACATGCGGATGGCCCCCGTGAGCGAAAGGGCATGGAGTACCATCAGCAGGGTAAAATAGAGTGGAGAAAGGAGTTCGGCCGAGGGCCAGGAAGAGTATTGAACAATGAATGCTTTGGCTGCTTCAAAAAAGAGGGAGGCGGCAAAATACCCCAGAAAGGCGATGCTGCTCCCGGTAAAGGTAAGAATGCACAAAGCACTTAACAAATGAGGCCTTCGGCGGGAAACTTTTTCCATGATGTCCTTTTCAAAATTTAAATTGTTCAAAAATAATGAGATTTTCGAAAGATTATCCCCCCCGGGCCGGATGAAAATGTATTACCTTTGGACAAAATTTTTTAAGATTGGATTCATGAAACGGGATACAGCAGTATTTGATATTATCGAAAAGGAACATGAACGCCAGCTGGGCGGGATTGAACTGATTGCCTCGGAGAATTTTGTGAGTGACCAGGTTTTGGAAGCCATGGGGTCGGTGATGACCAATAAATATGCCGAAGGGTATCCCGGGCGGAGGTATTATGGGGGATGCCAGTTTGTGGATCAGACGGAGCAGCTGGCGATTGACCGCATCAGGAAGTTGTTTGATGCCGAATGGGCCAATGTTCAGCCCCACTCCGGTGCACAGGCCAACCAGGCTGTTTTAAGTGTGCTCCTGAAACCGGGGGATACCTTCCTGGGGCTTGACCTCTCCCACGGGGGGCACCTTTCACATGGCTCGCCGGTAAACTCTTCCGGAATTCTGTATAACCCCGTTGCCTACCGTGTAAAAAAAGAGACGGGGCTGGTCGATTATGAGGAGATGGAGGCCCTGGCGAAAGCGCATAAGCCCAAACTGATCATTGGCGGAGCCTCGGCTTACAGCCGGGAATGGGAATACAGGCGGATGCGGGAAATTGCCGATAGTGCAGGGGCGATGCTGATGATTGATATGGCCCATCCTGCCGGTCTGATTGCTGCCGGATTGCTCGATAATCCCGTGAAGCATGCCCATGTGGTTACCTCAACAACCCACAAAACCCTGCGTGGTCCGCGGGGCGGGATCATCCTGATGGGAAAGGATTTTGATAATCCCTGGGGGGTTACCACGCGGAAAGGGGTGGTGCGAAAAATGTCATCGCTGCTCGATTCAGCGGTATTCCCCGGCCAGCAGGGCGGCCCGCTGGAGCATGTAATTGCTTCCAAAGCCGTGGCCTTTTGGGAAGCACAAAAACCTGCATTTAATGAATACCAGCAGCAGGTGCAGAAAAACGCACGGGTGATGGCACAGGCCTTCATTGACCTGGGGTACCATGTGGTGTCGGGCGGTACCGATAACCACTCCATCCTTATCGATCTGCGCTCCAAATATCCCGGAATTACTGGAAAACAGGTGGAAAATACCCTGGTGAAAGCCGATATTACAGTCAATAAAAACATGGTCCCCTTCGACAGCCGGTCGCCCTTTCAGACCTCCGGCCTCCGGGTGGGAACCCCGGCAATAACTACCCGGGGGGTGAAAGAAGAGCTGATGCCTGTCATCGTGCAATTGATCGATGAGGTCATAGCCCATATTGAGGATGAAAAAATCCTGAAGGCTGTGGGGGAAAAAGTGCATCAGGTGATGGAAGATTATCCGCTTTTTGCCTATTGATCCTTTTTGATGCGGAAACCGGCAGGCCGCTGACGCCGGCAGGAGCAGTTTCTTTCATGGTTCGGCCGGGAAAACACTTGTTAAATTATGCGATTCGTTTTGGGAATGATCCTGCGTTAACCTGATTCATCGCCTGGGGCACCTGGCGGGGAAATCTTCCGCCGTTTGCCGGACCTGTTCAACCAGCGATCCGAAAACCGAAAATTTGTATGGAGTGGTATTATATACTTGCACTGGCCGGAACCGGACTGGTTGCCGGATTTATTAACATGACCGCGGGCGGCGGTTCTATGCTTACGTTGCCCATGCTGATGTTTTTGGGGCTTCCCGCCAATGTGGCCAATGGCACCAACCGCATTGCCATATTTTTGCAGAATGTGATCGGGGTCAACAGGTTCCGCCGGAAAAAAGTCCTGAAGGTAACCACCGACTACCGGCTGGCCATTCCCGCCATTGCGGGAGCCGTGATTGGTGCATTGTTTGCCGTTGAAGTCAACCCCCGGTTATTGGAGAAGATCATTGCCGGGCTGATGGTATTGATGCTTCTTCTGGTTGTTTTCAAACCTGAAGTATGGTTGAAAGAGCATGCGGAAAATGTACGCGGCCGGCCGTCGGTGTGGCAATACTTTCTCTTTGTGTTTATCGGTTTTTATGGCGGTTTTATTCAAATGGGGGTGGGCTTTTTCCTCCTGGCCGGACTGGTGCTGGGTTGTGGTTATGACCTGGTAAAAGCCAATGCAATCAAGGTTTTTATCACGTTGATCTACACCCTTTTTTGCATTGGCATTTTTATGTTTCACGATCAGGTCGACTGGATGGCAGGGCTTATCCTGGCCGCCGGAAACATGGCCGGAGCCTGGCTGGGGGTTCATTTTACCGTGAAAGGGGGTGTCCGGTATGTCCGGATCATTCTGATTCTGGCACTCATCATCGTAATCCTGAATTTGTTCGGGGTCTTTGGCTAGGCAGCCGCCCCACAACCCCTTTTCCGGCTCAGGATGGCAAAAACTTCCCGGTTTTGGATCATCCTGCAGCGGTTATCCAGAGAGGCAGCACCACCACAGAAAGCAGGGTGCTGAAGACAACAAGCCGTGCGGTGAGCGTTGTTTCCAGCCTGTACTGTACCGACAGAACATAGGGGGTTAGTCCCAGCGGCATGGCGGCATCCAGCAGGGTGGCCTTCGATTGAACAGGGTCCAGGGCTGAAAATTGAAGGAGTCCGAATAAAGCGGCTGGCAGGACAATCATGATGATCACCGACCATCCAAAAATATGGATCCAGTTTTTCAGTTTCCCCAGCGGGTGCATTCCCAGGAAGATGCCCAGGGAAAATAAAACCACAGCGGTTACCGACCGGGAAAAAAGATGGATGGTTTTTTCGGCAAAATCCGGCAACCGGATGCCGGCCCAGGCAATTCCGAGCCCGATGAACACGGAAAGCAGGAGGGGGTTTTGAGCCAGGCTTTTTATCAGGTTCTTCAGATTGATCTTTTGTTGTCCGTGAATCTCAATTAGTATTATGGCGAGGGTGAGCAGCAAAAATACATAGATGGCTGAAATGATGGCTGCCACGGGGAGAATACTGTTTCCCAGCGCATTGTTTAAAACGGGAATGCCCAGGTAGGCCGTGTTCCCGAATGGCAATATCAGGAAAAGGGTGCGCTTCATTTTGTTTGTCAACCCAAAAAGAGCGGCAATGGGGAAAGCCAGGAAGATGCAGGCCACGATGTATCCCCCGTTTATAAGGATCAGCGGCAAATAGGATTTCATGGCGGTATCGAGGTTCATCAGGGAGGCAATAACGAGGGCGGGAAATCCGATCCACAGGGCATATTTATTCAGGACCTCCACCCAGTGCTCAGAGGATGCTTTTGTTTTTGAAAAAAGAGCTCCGGCCAGAATGACAAGGAAGAGGGGGACTATCGCTTCAAATGCAATCAGGAAAGTTTCCATTCGCCGTAGTTGATGTGCGGTCGTACATCTGTGATGAGCATACCAGCTCTTTTCGCCGCTTCAATGCCCAGGTTCCCGTCTTCGTAAACCTGGCATCCGGCAGGTTCGACCCCCATAAGCAGGGCACACTTAAGAAATGTTTCGGGATGGGGTTTATGCCGGGTTACGTCATTGGCCGAAACAACGGCATCGAAAAAGGAGGTGAGCTGAAGGGCTTCGAGCTGGACTTCGGCACTCCGCCGGCTGGCTCCCGTTCCCACCGCCATGGGCAGTTTCCCGTGGAAAGCTTTTACAATGGCAATCACCTCTTCGACCGGTTCAAGCAGATGCGCTGAATTCCAGAAAGATTGTTGTTTTTGCCTGACCAGTTCCTCCGGATTCTCCGAAAGACCATACCGGGCAACAATATGGCGGGCAAACGCGATGGTGGGCTGTCCGGTCATGTCATGCACAATCTGCGGATCAAATTTGAATCCGTAGGTTGCACCCAGCTGATTCCAGGTGGCCACATGCACCGGCAGCGAATTGGACAAGGTACCATCCAGGTCAAATATCAGGGCTTTTGCTTCAGAATGAACGTTTAATCCCATCTCTTTTTGTTTGCCGTCAAAAGTAATATTTGCTCCGGGAAATTTATTGCAGGATCCCGTTTTTCCGCCGAATATTTAAAAAACAGTTAAAGGACCGGAGGGTTGATTTTAATGCAGCAGGGTGGGGTCATCATATTCGATGTCGAATGTTAATCCCTTGAGGCAGCGGTTGTATTTTTTTACCAGATCGCGGTGATCGCGGCCTCCAAGCAGAATGTTGGCCAGTTCAAAACTGTAGCTGTCCTGTCCGTGCAATTCACTTAGGTGCATGCCGTTGGTGACATGAAGTTTAATCTCGAGTCCGGAAATAAAATGTTTCAGGATCTTTATTTCATCCAGTGTCGGGGCTTTTTTGATCCTGCCGCTTTTGAAGGTGCGCAGCATGAAGTTGGCTGCTTTATTGAATTTGCCGTTGAACTCCATGATCCCCGGTTTTTTCCCCAGCGCCAGGTTCAGCATGATGTAGTGATGGGAAATGCCGTGGACTTTTTCAAAAATGTCAGTATGGGCCTGTGAAATGCGGGGATTGATCTCCAGAAGGTACACTTTGTCAGCGGTCTGGTTGTAAAAGTATTCAATATTAAAAGGCGAATTGTCCAGCTCCACCTGTGTAATTACCCGCCGGGTGACATCCGCCATTCGGAACTGGATCTCCTGGGGGAGCGAAGAGGGATATTCATAACTTGCAAACGAGGAGCGGTCTTCGTCCCTGATGGAATCAACAATCCCGTATACCACCACCTGTCCGTCATAGACATAGCCCTCCACCGTGCATTGATGGCCCGAAAGCTGGCTCTCGGCAATGCATTTTTCTTCCATTTCAGCAAACTCAAAAGGCATTTGGTATTTTTTCATGAGGTAATTGAACGGTTCAGAGATGTAATCGATCTGTTTTTTTACCTCTTCCATGTATTCGTAAAATTGGGCTTCACCGTTAATGCGATAGGCCAGGAAGGACCGGAATGACTTTATGGGTTTGATCCAGCAGGGAAAAACCAGTCCCAGCTCTTTGAATACCTCCTTCTTAAAAGGGTCGAATGCTTTGAAGACGGGAATGTGTTCGGGAATTACTTTATTCTGCTCCAGGCGGCTCCAGTATTTATTTTCGCACTTCATAACACTTTCGAGCGTGGGACCGGGCAATCCATATTTTTCTGCGATAACGGGCAAAAGGGTGGTCCCCGGGAAATCATAATAGCTCACAATGGCATCAATACTTCCGTGCTTGTCAATCCGTTCAGAACACTTTTGGATCAGTTGCTCCATGTCGTAGGAATCCACCTGCCGCATTTCCGAAATCTCCAGGGCCGGCAAAAAATCATACTCCTCAGCTCCCGGCAGCCGCTGAAGCTTCTTAAGATTGAATTTGTCCAGGCCGATGACGAAAATTTGCTTCTTCATTTGAATAAAAATAATTTAATGTATGGCATCTCAGGATTTCAACGCTTTGTAACCGGAAGAAAGTCCTTTGAATAGCATTGAGACGGCGATTCAACCTGACGGTTCCATTTATCCCGGCGGTATAGCTGGAATGCGTGTCAGGTTCTGTTTTTACAGAAAGTCTCTTTTCACACGCTCATCCCACGATTTGCTGAATACTCTCACATCTCCTTCATAGGCATCCAGGCTCGCCCGGATAATGAAGTGTGTTTTTGTTGATGTGAGGACGGTGCGGGTGGTTGTTTTTACATACCAGTCGTCCCTCTCAAAGCTCCGTTCGCTAATGACCTCTCCCCTTACGGTATCATAGTTATAGCTTATATAAGAATATTTTTCGGTGACATTCTTTCCCATGGTCCAGTTGATCTCATTGAGTTTGTACCGGGCGTCGTTATTGGTTACATCCAGTGTTGTTTCATTGGTGGCCAGGTTGTGGATCACTTTCCACTCCCTTTTTGGCGGCACCAGCAGGGTGGTTTTCATTTTATTTTCCAGGACTGGTTTCCCGAGGTCCCTCAGCAACGCATCCTGTTCCTGTGGTTGTCTGACGGGTAAAATTAACTTACTTTCATGGGGGAATATGGTGAGGGTTACCGGTTCGGGGGAGGGCCAGACCAGCGGCCAGTAAGAGGTGGATAGTGAGAGCCGGATTTTATGGCGGGTGCGGAAGAGTTGAGCAATGTAGTTGAGTTTTAGCCTTATCCGGAATTTTTTTCCGGGAGATAAATATTCAGGTTGTTCATCGCTGTTCCGGTGGGTCAGATTGAATACTCCGTAGGTTACCCGGGTCGCCTTGCCGTTGGGGGCTACATTCGAGAGCCTGGCAGTGACCATTGCTACGGGTTTGTCGCTTTTCAGGGAGAGGTGCAGTTCCGGAGCCCCAAAAATTTCCGTCTCTTTTTTTAAGGGGGGGGTGTCGAAGAGCAGGGCCCCGCCATCCTCTTCCCGCTGGTCGCTCGGCAGGTCGGTGGAGGCTGCATAGGAGCACCATTTTCCTGCAAAAAGCCCCACGCTCAGCGGACTTTGGATGGTGAAAGGTTTTTTATATTCCGGAAGATCTCCTTCCAGATCAATTTCCCCGTTTTTCAGACAGCAGGTTACCGGAGTTACATTTTTTGAAGGAAACTGCGTTTCAGCGATCCAGGAACCGGGTCTTTTTTCGGATACCGGTGAGACGGTATCCTGCATCCAGGTCCGCAGAACCGGTTCTTCATCGATGCCGTTCCGGATGTTTTTTAACCACCGGTCCCACCAGCGCAAAGCCTCATTTAAAAAATCGATGGTTGGTCCGGGACCTCCCAGGTGCGGGTATTTATGCCCCCAGGGGCCGATCAGTCCCTTCCGGGGGACTTTCAGGTGTTGCATCAAGCGGAAAACGGCATTTGAATAACCGTCGGCCCAGCCCCCGACAGCAAAAACCGGACATTTTATTTTTTCATAATTAAACATGACCGAAGCATGTTTCCAGTAGTCATCGAACCGCTGATGTTCCAGCCATTTTTTTAACCAAAGGCCGCTCCCTTCCAGCCTTTCCAGCCAGAGGTCCTTCCAGCGGGCCCCGGCAATGGCAGGGTCGGGGGGACATGAATTATAGGCAAACATGGTGGATGCCCAGGAGAGGTTGTCGGTAAGCAGGCACCCTCCCATGTAATGCACATCGTCGGCGTACCGGTTATCGGTGGAGGCAACCGTTATTACCGCCTGCAGTTCGGGGGGCGACAGGGCGGCTATTTGCAGTCCGTTAAAACCGCCCCATGAGATCCCCATCATGCCGATTTTTCCGTTGCACCACGACTGGCGGGCGATCCAGCGCAATATTTCCAGCCCGTCGTCCAGTTCCTGTTGCAGGTATTCGTCCCTTAAAATGCCTTCAGAATCCCCGCTCCCGCGAATGTCTATCCGTACACCGGCATAACCGTTCCGGGCAAAAAAGTCATAGGTTTGCGCATCCCGCACGGCTTTAAAATCCCGCTTCCGGTAAGGAATGTATTCCAGAATGGCCGGTACCGGTTGCTTTTCAGCTGAACCGGGAATCCAGAGTTTCGCGGAAAGCCTGTTTCCGTCCGGCAGCGGTATCCAGGTATGTTCAATGATTTTATACATACTTATCCCGGCATTATTGCATTGGACCTACGGGGTGACACTTGACTCCAGCCCCTTTTCAAGTTACGGAAATTTTATTTAAAATCTTTCAGTGGGAAAGATTAATTTGTGGGGATATTTTTCTGTTTTGTCCGGGGGGGAGAGTGATTGCCCGTTTTCCCGGGAAAGGAGTGCCGCAGGGTTTGCACTGCAATGATTATTGCCCCCTGATTTCCAGTACCACGATCTCTGAGCGGCTGTTTGTACGGATGGGCGGTCCCCAGGTACCATATCCCGAGGAGACATAGAAGTGGGTGTCGTTGATTTTTCCGGGGCCTCTGCTTATTTCGAAAAGACTTCCGGTAATGTAGTTGAAGGGCCACATTTGTCCGTTGTGGGTGTGTCCCGAGACCTGAAGATCGACCGCACTGTTGGCGGCCTCCGAAAGTTTCATGGGCTGATGGTCCATCAGCAGAACGGGCTTTCCCGTGTCGGCCCCGGCAAGCAGTGCCTCAACCGATTTTCGCGGTCCTCCACCCATCTGTTCTGCTGTGATATCTTCGCGACCGGCAAGCACCATTCCGCCGGGAAGGACAACTACGCTGTCGCGCAAGACAGTAATGTTATGGTTTTCAAGATATTTTTCAGCAGATACAGCATCCCCGTAAAATTCATGGTTCCCTAAAACGGCAAAAACTCCGTGGCTGGCCTTTAAATTTCTCAGTAGGTCGCCCATGTTATTTTTGATCACGGTCCCCAGATCTTCATCAAAAACATCGCCTGCAAGCAGCACCAGGTCAGCCTTTTCCCGGTTCACGAGCGTTACCAGCCTGTCGAGCCTTCCGTTGGATATCATCATTCCCAGATGGATGTCAGAAACCAGCACCACTCTCCGGATATCGGCGGGTACCGGTTTGTTGAGTTGTACCATGGTTCTCCGGATCACCGGGAACCGGGCATTGAAGTAACCGGCTACCAGAATGAGGGCGGTAACAGCATAAATCAGCAAAACCGCTGTTTTTCCCTTGCTGCTTAGCCAGCTGAAGTGGAGAATCCCGGAAAAATGCAGCAGGCTGTTCACTCCCCGGAGAATGTCAACAAGCAGGAACATCAGGGTAAGGTATACCATCGCCCCCAACCACCAGGATCCGGTCTTGACAAGGGGGCCGGCCAGCCATCCGGGGCCTGTGTGTTCAGCAAGCCTCCCGAAAGCATAGGAAAAAGCCAACAGCCAGAAAATAACGGTTGCAGCCCGCCAAAGACCGCTTTCTGCCGGGAAAATGTCTACAATTTCCATGCATTTCTCGATTAATAATAATCTATGTTTTTCCTCCTCTGAAGATAAATCAGTATTATTCATATGGTCAAAACAATCATATAAATCTTCATACGTATTTTTGAATCTACAATATCCCATATTCATAATATTTTCCTTTTAAAATAAATGGTTTTTAAGTATTTTAAATTAATTTATTATCTTTTTATCTTTTTACCACATTTC
>JAGYMR010000289.1 GCA_018400515.1 Tangfeifania sp. | reverse complement strand
GGTTAATAAGGTGGTGATGATTCGTGTTTTCATCTGATTAAAATTGTTTGTTTTCTAAGGTATAAGATGGAACTCGCATCATTTTATCATGATCGTTTGTGTCATAAACCGTCATGCTCGTTTCATCTGAAAAATTCCATTAAGATCTGTTTTATACTAATCCAGAAAGATGTCCTTCACTTTATTGAAAAAGTCTCTTTTCCTGTCAGAGCTGATGCCCCAGTTCACCGGTACACTTTGGTAGCCTTCGTCGAATCCTTCTCCTTTTCTTCTGAAGTCGAAAAATCCCCAAGAGGCATATGCTTTGGTGGCATTGACAAAATTGTTTTCCGGTTTGTCAAAATCATAATGGTCATCTTCATTAAAAACAATGGGCATAGGGCGGTAGGAGGGAAGGGCGCGCACCTGTTCGACCATCCCGGTAATACGAGACGGTTCTTTCACCCCGTTTCCATGGATCAGCACAAAATCTGAAACCTCCACTATTTTGTCGGGAGGCAGGGTGTTCCCGTTGAAGCTTGTGGACACCGGTAATCCGGGTGCTTTTTCCTTTATGCTCAAAATGAGTTCATGGATTCTGTCCTGTTGAATGATTTCCTGTTCGTATTTCCGGTTGTTGCATTCGTTGGCTACTTCGATGAGTATATTGGTAAATCCGTTATCCCGGATCCAGTTCACCACGTTGTCTGTCGCGGCAATCACTGCCTTTTCATCCTGCAACCGTTCATCCTGTCCGAAGTAGAAAATTCCGAGTATGACCACCATTCCCAGCTCGTCTGCTTCTTTAACAATGCGCTCCATGCGGTTGGCAAAAGCAGGTCGCAGGGTGCCATCGGGGTAAAAAGCGTTGTTCTCCCAGGGCTGGTTTGCGGAGTATCCTTCAGGACTTCCTCCCTGGAAGTTGATAGTAAAAGCCAGCAACCCGTGTTTTTTCCATTCGGGCATGGCCCGGATAAATTCAGCGGTGTTGCGTTCGGGATCCCATTTTTTTGTGTCCGGATATTTCCATTTTCCTGCTGTTTCCGGGTTCAGATCATCAAAAACTCCCTGTACCATCCGTGAATTAGGCAGCAGTCCTTCGACAGAAATGCCCTGCCAGGTTCTCCCTTTGAAGGTGGGTTCCCCGTTAATCAAAAATTTTTCTCCCTCAACGGAGACATTCGTTTTTGGTTTAAAACCTTTATTGAAAAGCTGCCTGTCGGCCCACTGTATGTATTGTTCCCAGTCGTAGGCGGTAACACCGTGACCACCCGGGCGTATATGATAAGCCACGGTGTTTTGAATGGGTTGACTTACAGCAGGCATTTCATTGGAGGGAATGCCTTTCTTTCCATACAATTCGTAAACGGGCGTAGCATAGCATGTTGCCAGGAACTCACCCCGGGGATCAGCCCACAGGTCCTCTTCTGCACTGGCCACATAAACAGGACGGGGGGCAATCAGGGCCAGCAGTTCGTGTTGATCTGCCGGCAATTCCTCTTCATGCCGATTGTAGCTGTTAAAATTTCGGGCAAACCAATGGGGAAAGACATGGTTGATTCGGTCCACTGTCTCGCCAACCTGACGTTTGGAAAGCGCTGCACCGCCACATCCCGAATTGTTGGAGATAACTGCTGCAAAACGTTGGTCGGCGGCACCTGCCCAAAGCGAAGTTTTTCCCAGCCGGGAGTGTCCAAAAACAATGACCTTGTTTTCGTCGATATCGTCATCTTCCTCAAAATAATCCATCGCACGACTCAATCCCCAGGCCCAGGCTGCAATGGATCCCCATTCATTTGCGGCTGGCTTTCCCTGTCCTTCGGCATAGAAAAACGGATGGACGCCATCGGAGAAATCATTTTTGTCGGGATCCACCTCTCCATAATAGATGGTAGCCAGTCCATATCCGGCATCAATGATCTTTTCAACCTGCCAGCTGTCAGCACTGACACCCCTTGATTTTTCGGTCAGCTGATTGTTGGTGATCCCGTAGGACGCATTGTCCCTCGTCCACGCCTCTGAGATGCGGATATTTACATCGCTGGCAACCGTATGGTTTCCGTAAAAATTGTATCCTACAAATAAAGGAGCCTGATCCACATTCCGGGGAAGATATATCAGTAGTGTGAAGTAAAGTTCTTTTCCGTTTTGGTTGAAGCCTATATCGACCTGTTTACGATGTGCTTTTCCATTCAGGGCATGATTGCTTTGTTCCACAACATTCCAGGAAGAGATTTTTAATTTTCCGGGTACTTTGCCATACACGTTGTTGGTGAAAAATTCCATCAATTCCGGTTTGCGTATTCTTTTCCACTGCCGTTTATTTTTGATGGTCCGCCCCCTGAAGGTCGTCAGCGGATCGGGAATTTCATAAGCAGGTACTTTGTTTTCATCGTAATTGGGGACAAACTCGTTTGATTGTTGGCTGTAGGAGTAAAAGACAATGAATGCCAGGATCACTGTCAGTAATAATTTTTGTAAAGATATCATGATTAGAAGTTTTTTTGAATCAGCAATTTTGATTTTTCAATGTGGTTTTTCAGTTCTTTTTCAGCCAGGTCAGCCCGGCCTGCCTCCATGGCCTTCAGGATGGCCAGGTGTTCCGGAAGTGTCTTTTCCGGAGAACGCATGAGCCCCAGTTGTTTTACCCGCATCTGAACCATGGAATGGCTGTAGATTTTTTGCAACATGGCGTTGCCGGAAAACTCGAGCAACAAGGCATGGAACCGGTCATCCGCCTTCCGGTATTTTTCTACATCAATGGGTGCACCATTGATAAAAGGGTTCCAAATATTTTTTAGTTGCTCCAATTGCCGCTTGCCTGCCCGCCGTGTTGCTGAACGGACAGCCACCGACTCAATGCTTTCGCGTACATCATAAATATCCCACATCTCGGAGAGGGTCAGTTTTTTTACAAACATACCCCTCCGGGGGACGCTTTCAATCAGAAAGTCATATTCAAGCATTTGTAAGGCTTTTAGCAGGGGAGTCCGGCTAACTCCCAGACTGGCAGCCAGTTTTTCCTGAGGAAGTTTTTGTCCGGGTTTAAGCTCATTGGAGAGGATCATCTCTTTGAGCTTATCATACACCAGATGGCTGATGTCGGTATGTTGTATCATCGGTAAAATTTTTGGTAAATATAGTATTTTGAATACAGAATTAAAAAATCAAATTTACATATTTTTTTGATTTATTCGTTTATATTTTCTATTTAAGTTTTGGTTTATCGATGACAGGGTCAATTTATTCACCTGAAAATCCAGTCTACGGTAAGGACTGCGATTACGTAGAATGTTTTTTTAACCATGCTCGTTTTATTTTATCGGAACCGG
>JAGYMR010000288.1 GCA_018400515.1 Tangfeifania sp. | reverse complement strand
GGAAAGAAGGCTCCAGCGGTTCGATTCCACAGATTTTCCGGGAAATCACATAGGCAGGTATGGCCCCCCAGGCATGGTTCCAGGTCATATTTTGCTTGTACTTCAAGTCCCAGGCTTCGGAGGTAACGGTTGTCCCGAAGCGGATCATATTCATCCAGCTCCGGTCGGTCTCTGCTGTAATGAGGTCCAGGGCGTAATCATCGGCTCCCATTTTGTAAAATGCATTGAAAAGATACATCGACATCCCAGGACTACAGGCCATTCCGCGGGAAATCAAAAATTCGGTGATTTCAGGATAATTTTCTTCAGGAGCCAGTCCGAAAGCCACAGGAAACATATTGGCATGCAGTGCACTGTGTTCCACTCCTTCTCCATCGGTATAGATCCCGGTTTCTTTGTTCAACAGTTTATCATTGAAAGAGGCTTTCACCAAAGCGGCCCGCTTCCTGAAAAACTGTTCATCGTCCTTTTTATCCAGAACGTCCGCAATTTGTTGCATCAGGATCAGGTTGCGGTAATGAAAGGCATTGACTACGGTATTGATATCGGAAAACACATAGCGATCGGTTTCCCCGGCCAGCGTCACACTGCCATGACCGCTCCGGTGCTCCGTTTCATTGGCGGGCGTCCCCTGGGGCCAGTCCACGATATCCCGGAAGCTGGACCCTTTGTAATGGATACTTTCCAGGAATTCCGGGGTAACCAACCCGGTCCGGGTACTGATCAGTCCGTCTTCCCTTGCCAGTGCCATTAGGGTTTTCTTTTTCAGCTCTTCATAACGCTTCTCCAGAAAACGCTCGTCTCCCGTAGCCATATAATCAGCCCAGGCCATTAAAACAATATGCAGGTGCCACTCCGTGGGCCAACTGGGATTGAAAATCAAAAAGTCGGTGGTATAGCGTTGAATGGCAAATTCGCGGTCGACACAATAATGCGCCACCTGCTGCATATAAGCATCGGCCTCATAAGGCATCCGCTCACGCGCTCCCCCATCAATATAAACCCCCATAAAAGGAGTTACTTTCAAAGTATGCTTACACAATTCCCAGATTTGATTCAGGTTTTCATTGGAGGACTGGAAATCGGAGGCATTGTCATCAAAACGATACAACAGTGCCAGTTGCTGCACCTGATCTTTGGTTAACTTCCCTTTCAGACCTTCGATCTCTACGTACCGGAAAGAGGTCACCTCAGGCATATGATCAGCCAGAACCTGACTGTTGGGGTAATGGGAAATAAAGCGGGGGATCTGAACAAGGTAATCCGTTTTCCCGGGTTTCAGGGCAACCTTCACCTCATTGTAAATGATGGATCCTCCGGGACTCCTGTTTACCCTGTTGCCGGGAGACTCATCCTCGCCCAGATGCACAACCAGCGTATCTCCACTTTCAGAATCGTCAACCTCTAACATCAGTGCTCCGAAAGCGGCTTTTTCAAACGCGATAAAATAATGGCCGTCATCATTTTTCACGACCGACAAGGGGTCGACCTCATGGTAACGGATGGCATGCCTGTTTTCATAAACAAATTCGGTTTCGCCGTCAACTTCAAGCTCCACCCATTTGCTTTCACCGGGCCATTTCCGCTCCACGCCGGAAAAGACTCCGATATGAAATTTCTGGGGTGCGCTATAAGCACTTGGGGTACCATTCTGATCCCATGTGCGGACTTTCCACCAGTACTGTGAATTTTCACTCAGCGGACTTCCGCCATAAGGCACAGAGACAGATACTTCTGAATCCACTTTTCCCGAATTCCAAACATCTCCTTCGTCATTTTGAAGGTTCTCTTCGCCCGAGGCAACAAGGACCTGCCAGGCCGTTTGCATGGCTTCTTCGCCGGCAGGAATCCATGTAAACCTGGGTTGTGATGTGGTTATTACGGCCTCTTCCGGTGCCGAAAGAAGATCGGTCATTAACCCCGTGGGGACAGTTCCACTCTCCTTATCCCCGCAGCCGGTAAGTAAAATTGAAGCGAACAGCAAAACCAGGCCTGCAACAATCATTCTGTACAATTTTTGTATTTCCATCTTTTTAAAATTTTAAATCATTTGAAAAGATAATCTTCTATAGGACTCATTGAAAATGATCCATTAATCCCCCTTTTCGAAGATAATCTTCCTTATTGTCATTTTCAAATTCTTTTATGGTTAGATATGGCAAATCGTTTTTTTGAAATCACTGTTGTCCGGTAAAAAGACAATGCGATTTACCAGGCAATAGGGGAGTTTGATATTCCGGTTTTACCCGGCAACAATGATTCGTTAAAAAAAACTTACGAGGCCTCTTTCCGGCTCCTTAACATTTCAACCGTATCAAAAATTGCATCGATTTGATCATCCTTCACTTTATCGTCTATATTGATGCAGCAAACACCGGTAAGCGACGGGTCTCCGGATGCATCAACCAGTTTGGTAATGGTATCCCGGATTGCTTCAGTGGACATCTTCACCAATTCCACCGGGCTCAGCCGGATATTTAAAAACGTTCCGGGAAGGTGTTTTCGTATACGGGAAATATCTCCGCCCCAGCCCACATCCAGGAAATCCAGCCGGGGAATTTTAGCAAAGGATTGTGCATGCCGGTGAGGGTCAGCTCCGCAGTAGTGGATTCCAAAGGAGGCCGTTTTTTTGCTCCATTTTACATCTAGAGGCATCAGAAACTGCTCATAATCTTCACGGGAGATCATGGTATGCGAACATTCTGAATGCAGAAATACCGGTTTTTTCAGATGCCGCACCGTCCGGTTCACCGAAACCGAGGTGGTTCCGGTTTCAAAGGCAATCCGGCCCGTAAACGTTTCAATCACCTCAGCCAGTGAGTGGAAAAAGTTTTTCACCTCCCCCGGGTTCATAATGAGGTCCGTCATAATCTGCTCTCCCCGCAGGTCCATGGCCAGATTCAATACTCCTCCCCAGTTTACATCGCCGGTAAGATAGCCGTATTTGGCTTTCAACTTTTCGGTAAGGTCCACAAAATCTTTGTACACCCCGGATTGGAATGCTCCTTCCACATCAATCTCCAAATGTTCTTTGTTGGCTGCAACCACGGCAGGAGGATGATTGTCAGTGTATTTTACCTCACAGCCAAGCATCTCCGACAGCATAAATCCTGCTGCCAGGTGCACAGCACCGATTTCAGGTCTGGCTTTGTCTTTTTCAGTACCCAACCCGTATTTTCCCCAGCGATCAAACAACTCCTTTTCCATGCGCTGTTCACTCTCCACCCTTTTCAGCGGGTGGAAAAAGAAATCGCGGTCGAAAGTTATCCCGGTGTTTTTATGCCACCATTCGGGGGCAAGGACAATATCTGCGGGAATTTTTTGATTTACTAACTT
>JAGYMR010000287.1 GCA_018400515.1 Tangfeifania sp. | reverse complement strand
ATATTCACGGTTCCGTTTCCCACCCAGGCATAAGTGACATCATTTTCGCGCGGATCCCATCCTGCAGTATTGATGTACCACACACCTGTGGTATCCATTCCTTCAGGCACATCTTCAGGATTCGCCTTTTGCCAGTTTTGCGGAACAACCACCGAACCAGCCAGAATAGCTTCGCCTGTTCCCCAGTCGGGACTGCTGGTTAACCGGATGGGATTTCCCTCCGTTCCCGATTCATCGGCGATTAAACCTGCAGAAGTATTCCATACCTTTTGAGCTTCAGTAAAACGGTAGGTGACTCCGCGTTTGAAAACATACGTAATAATTCCGGAGCTTTTGGCTGCATTACCCGTTGCCCGCGAATCCCAGGGGTGATGTTTCCAGGCGGTTTCTTTGCTGAACCCGTCGTTACTGTCGATTCCGTTTTGATAGTCGATGTACCGGATTTCGTCTCCCGCTTCAAGTTTAAACGGTTCAGGTTCCCATTGCAGGTCACCGGTTTCAATCACGTTTGCATAAGGTTTTTGCCAGAAGAAATTCTGTGCCGTAATTATGTTCACCGTTAAAAAAAGAAGAATTCCAGTTAACAGGGAAAAATTAAGTTTAGTTGTTTTAACGATCATCAGTAAATAGTTTTGTAAATACTGCCTTCACTCATTCAGGCAGTTTGCAGAAGTAAATGGATGGCAGTATTGGATTAATGTTGGATTCATATTACAGTTGGTAAATGTAACAATTTTATTCCAGAAAATTGAATGTCCAAAACCCTCCTGCTTTGCCTATCAACATACTGCAACCCTTTTTCCAGAAAAAGTTCACAGGATTAAGAAGGCCGGAATTGAAAAAGAAAATGAAGACCTGATGGTATTTGCATTTAGTAAAAAAAAACAAAAGGAACGGTAACCAAATCCGTTATCCCCGAAGAGAGATTCCGCTCATTGAATCGGGATTTCCGGGGCCGGTTAAAATTGAAGCTATTACACTTTTAAAACATTCCTTTCGATACCTTCTGTGCAATTTAGCAAGGATGTTTTTATATTTGTCCGAATAAAAAAAATGGCATGATATCAATTGACCGGTTCAACCAGCTTAAATCACAACTCTCCGGCGACCTGTTCACCGATAACGTGCAGCGTGTGCTCTATTCCACCGATGCTTCACAGTACAAAGAACTGCCCCTGGCAGTGGCGCGCCCGAAAAACAGGGAAGACATTCAAAAAATCATCGCATTTGCCCGCGAAAACCACACATCGGTCATTCCCCGGGGGGGCGGAACATCACTTGCCGGTCAGGTGGTCGGTCCGGGCATTGTGGTGGATGTTTCAAAGTACATGAATAAAGTACTGGAAATCAATCCCGAAGAACATTACGTGATTGTTGAACCCGGCGTGATTCCGGCCGAGTTGAATCAGATGCTTGCGCCATACGGACTGCAGTTCGGTCCGGAAACCTCCACGGCCAACCGGTGCGTGCTTGGCGGAATGCTGGGCAACAACTCCTGTGGCTTGCATTCACTCATATATGGCAGTGTGCGCGATCACATCCTGGAAGTGGAGGCCCTCCTCTCTGACGGCTCTGAGGTCACGTTCAAACCCCTCTCCCGGGAAGAGTTTCACCAGAAAATGAATGGCAATCCCAATTCCCTGGAAAAAGCCATTTACAAAAATATTTACGATACACTTTCCCTCCCTGAAAATCAGCGTGAGATCAGAGAAAATTTTCCTGATCCGAAACTCACCCGGCGCAACATGGGTTATGCCATCGATGCCCTGCTGGATTCTGAAATATTTACCCCCGGAGGGAATTCTTTCAACTTTTCCAAACTGCTGGCAGGTTCAGAGGGCACTCTGGCCTTCTCTCTCCGCATCAAGCTGAATATTATCCCATTACCGCCAAAGCACATGGGACTGGTATGCGCTCATTTTCATACAGTGGAAGAATCGCTGGAGGGAAATCTGGTGGCCCTGAAACACCACCCCGGAGCCATTGAACTGATGGATGACATTGTCATGCAATGCACCAAAGAGAACATAGAACAGCGGAAGAACCGCTTTTTCATTCAGGGAGACCCCGGAGCCATGCTGATGATTGAATTTGCCTGTGAAACCGAAGAGGAGTTGCAGGCAAAAGCCACCGCCCTGGAGAATGACTTGCGGACTGCCGGACTGGGGTACTACTATCCGCTGGTGACGGGCGCAGATAATATCAAACGGGTATGGGCTTTACGCACGGCCGGACTGGGACTTCTTGCCAATGTCCCCGGGGACCGCAAAGGCATCGCGGGCATTGAAGATTCTGCCGTGGCGCCGGAAAACCTGCCTGCCTATATTGCCGACTTTAAAAAAATGCTTGCAACCCTGGGGCTGACCAGCGTATTCTATGCCCACATAGCCACCGGAGAGATTCACTTCCGGCCGCTCATCAATCTCAAAAATCCGGAAGAAGTAAAACTGTTCGACCGGCTGATGAATGAAATGGCCATCCTGGTGAAAAAATACCGGGGCTCCCTGAGTGGAGAACATGGCGACGGACGGGTGCGGGGAAGATTCATCCCCTTTATGCTGGGTGATCACAACTATCAACTCCTGAAAAACCTGAAAAAAACATGGGATCCGGACAACATACTCAATCCGGGCAAAATAACCGATGTGCCCCCCATCACAGAGAACATGCGCTTTGAACCGGGAAAACCCACTCCGCAGTTTGAGACAGTTTTCGATTTTTCAAAAAACAAAGGCTACTTCAGAAGCATTGAAAGATGCAACGGCTCGGGCGACTGCCGTAAAAGTGAAATCATTGGCGGAACCATGTGCCCTACCTATATGGCTACGCGTGACGAGGACAAGACAACCCGTGGCCGCGCCAATGTGCTGCGGGAATTTCTTTCTGACAGCGATAAAAAAAATCCGTTTGACCACCGGGAGGTCTACGATATCCTCGACATGTGTATCTCCTGCAAAGCGTGTAAGTCGGAGTGTCCCTCAAATGTTGACATGGCCAAACTAAAGGCGGAATTCCTGCAACACTATTACGATATACATGGCATCCCGCTTCGCTCCAGACTGGTGGCTTACCTGCCCCGGCTGAATAAACCGGCCATGCTGGTACAGCCCCTCTCTAATTTCATGATGCGTACCACCCTTTTTAAAAAAGCCATTGGCATCGCCACCCAAAGAGACCTGCCAACCCTCTCAAAAATCACACTGGACCGCTGGACAGCCCATGGGATCCCGGTATCAGAAAAAGTATCCAACCGAAAAGTATACCTGTTCAACGACGAATTCACCAATTACAACGAAAGTGACATCGGAATCAAAGCTATTTTACTGCTCACTCAACTGGG
>JAGYMR010000286.1 GCA_018400515.1 Tangfeifania sp. | reverse complement strand
AGTTTGAAATGTCGGCACCGGGGGCAGTGGAAATGGGACAGCAATTCAGGCTGACATTCACCCTCAATGAACAGGGTTCCAACCTGCAACTTCCCCCCGGGCTCAACAACAATTTTGATGTTTTAATGGGCCCCAGTACCGGCCAGTCCACGCGGATGCAAACAATCAACGGGCGCACCACGACCGAGGTTACGTTCTCTTACACCTACATTCTGCGTGCAAAAAGCGAAGGAACCTTCGAGATCAGGCCAGCCACCATCGAAGTGGACGGGGAGGTGTTTGAATCCAATCCCCTGAAAATTCAGGTAGTTAAAGAACAACAAAAAACCCCTCCCCAGTCACACGGCGATCAGCAACAAAGCAATCAAACTACCGGCCTCGGGGGCGATAACCTGTTCATCAGGGTGGAAATGAACAAAAAAACTGCTTTCAGGGGGGAACAGATCATTTCTACCGTGAAGTTGTATGTGAATCCCGAAATTCCGGTGGTGGGTTTTGATGAAGTGAACCTGCCGACCTATGAGGGATTTTATACCCAGGATATTGAAATTCCCCAGCAAATAAACTTTACACGTCAGGTTTTCAACGACCGGATCTACCAGGTGGGGGTTCTGAAAAAAACGGTGCTGTTTCCGCAGCAAAACGGCGTCCTTACCGTGGAACCCTTCAGCATCTCCCTGCTGGTGCAGCAACGGGTGAGGGAGCGGGATTTCTTCGATGACTTTTTCAGCGGAACCCGCCGGGTAAAAACAACCATTACCAGCGATCCTGTCAGGGTAAATATCAAAGACCTGCCCGAAGAGCCTCCCCATTTTTACGGAGGGGTCGGCAATTTCAGCATCTCATCGAACATTGAGAATCAAAACATTACCACCAACGATGCCGTAACCCTCCGGGTGACCATCCGGGGATCCGGAAACATCCGCCTGATAGGAAACCCTGAAATTGAACTACCACAGGATTTTGAGGTATACGATCCCAGCTCAACAGAAAATGTCCGGACGACAGAGAACGGGGTTTCGGGAACCAAAACCATCGAATACCTGTTTCAGCCCCGCTTTGAAGGGGAATATACCATCCCGCCCGTCCCGTTCACCTTTTTTAACCCTTCAACCGGATCTTATAAAACCTTAAGGACCCGGGAATACACCCTGCAGGTTGAAAAAGGGAGCGATGACCAGTCATCCAATCTCATCAGTTCAAGAGGCAGGGAGGACATCCAGATGCTTGGCGAAGACATCCGCTTCATTAAACAGGGCAACCCGGCACTGCATCCAAAGGGGGCCACCTTTTACGGAACCCCCCTGTTTTATTCCGTTTACGGCGGAAGTGCCCTGCTGTTCCTGGCCCTGTTTGCCGCCTACCGTAAAAAAGTAAAAGAAAATGCCAATGTCACTCTGGTGCGCAACAAAAAAGCCAACCGGATCGCCGTCAAACGGCTGAAAGCCGCAGCCGGATACATGAAAAAGAACCAGGATGAAGCTTTCCACGAAGCCATACTGAAAGCGTTCTGGGGCTATTTAAGTGATAAACTGGCCATATCTGTTGCCCGGCTCAACCGTGAAACGGCTGTGGAAAACCTGCAGAAACAGAAGGTGGATGAAGCGCTCATTCAGGAATTCGTGGAGATTATCGAGCAGTGTGAATTTGCCCGCTACGCACCTTCAGGGGGCTCTGAGGCCCGCAGCGGACTCTATAAAAAAGCCGTCACCACCATGAGCCGGCTGGAGAAAAAAATAAAACGGTAACCCGTAAAATGATCCATTTTTCACCCTAAGAGGACAAAAAAAATAAACAACCAATGAGAGCAAGTTATCTGAAAATAGTTGGCCTGATCCTTTCCGGGATCCTTCTATCTCTGAATGGTTCTGGACAGGATTCAACCCAGGTGCTTTGGACAAAAGCCAATGCCCATTTTACCAGTGAAAATTACCAGGAAGCCATCGAAGCCTATCAGCAGATCCTGGATACAGGGATGGAATCGGCCAAAGTCTATTTCAATTTGGGAAATGCTTACTATAAAACCGGGGATATCAACCATGCGATTTTAAATTATGAAAGAGCTCAACTGCTGGCCCCGCAGGATCAGGACATCGCCTTTAATCTGAAACTGGCCAATCAATATGTGGTAACCGAAATTGAACCACTGCCCCAACCCTTCTTTGTCCGCTGGAAAAACCGGGTTATCAACAGCCATCCGGCCGATGCCTGGGCATTCATCAGCACCGGCGCTTTTGTTTTCTTCCTGCTCCTCCTGGGGCTTTTCCTCTTCAGCCGGCGGGTGGCCTTAAAAAGGGCATCGTTCTGGACCGGGATTCTGGCCCTGGTGATTGCAGGACTTACCTTTTCATTTGCCGCCCGCCAAAAGAAAAAAATGGTGGAACGCAACCACGCCATTGTCTTTTGTCCACGGATAACGGTCAAAAGCTCCCCGTCAGAAACCGGCACCGACCTGTTTTTGCTCTATGAAGGAGTCAAAGTGGAAATAACGGACAGCCTGAATGCCTGGAAAGAGATTAAATTACCCGACGGAAACATTGGGTGGATGCCCGACTCATGCATGGTTAAAATATAATCCTGCCGAAATTCGCGGGGTACACCCTGGCTGCTCGCTGTCTGGCGGCCCCTTCCGACCCGGATAAAAAGGAAAAGAAAAAAAATTCAAACAGATGAACGCCCAAAACAACAGGATCAAAAAAATCGCCCTCCTTACTTCAGGAGGAGATGCCCCGGGCATGAATGCAGCGATCAGAGCCATCGTCCGGACGGCCATTTACCATCACCTGAAAGTGACAGGAGTAAAAAACGGTTATTCGGGATTGCTGAACAAGCAGTTCATTGACCTGCAGTCGCACTCCGTGTCAAAAATCATCTCGCGGGGCGGAACCATGCTGAAATCCTCCCGCTGCCCTGAATTTAAAAACCGGGAGGCCCGGGAACGTGCTTATCAAAACATGAGGGCCGAAGGCATCGATGCCCTGATCGTGAATGGAGGCGACGGGTCATTCCGTGGCGCTGACCTGCTCTGGAAAGAATTTGGCCTGCCCGTGATCGGATTACCCTGCACCATCGATAATGATATCTACGGCACCGATTTTACCATCGGTTTTGATACGGCCATCAATACAGTCGTGACGGCAGTGGATAAAATCAGGGATACCGCAGAATCCCACAACATCCTGTTCTTTGTGGAAGTAATGGGACGACATTCCGGTTTCATCGGCATCAATACCGGCATCGCCGGCGGAGCTGAAACGGTACTCCTTCCGGAAGCACCGACCAACATTGAGGAACTCTGTAACTCCATGGAGCGGGAACGGCGAAAAGATAAAACCTCAGGAATCATTATCG
>JAGYMR010000285.1 GCA_018400515.1 Tangfeifania sp. | reverse complement strand
TCAACCAGTTGTTCCTCGTTCAGTAATGGAATAACAACCGAGATCATAATTTTTGGTTATTAAGTTTTATGTTGTGTCCCGGGCAAAGGTACTGGAAATTTCATGTTCACGGGGCCCATTTCATATTTTTCGGGGCCGAGGCGCTGGGTGGATTTTTCCATCTCCTCCCAGGTGACTTTCTGGCCGGTGTAAGCGGCGGTTCTTCCCATGATGGCAGTGAGGGTGGAAACCGCTGTCCGTTCTGCTTCCACCACCGGTTTATTGGTTCGGATCGCAGTTACCAGGTGGATATGTTCCTGCACGTACGGGGAAACTTTCACAATGCCAGTTGAGCGGCCGTCTTGGTTTTTCGGGTATTCATACTGCCATTTGATGGTTCCGTCGGGATTGTAAATGGTGTTTTTGCAGTTGGTATATCCTTCGGTGCCCATGACCCGTTCCCCGAGGGTGTTGGCACACCCGTCGATTTGGCGCGACATGCTGTGTGAAAAGACACCGGCTCCAAATTCGAAATCGATGCTGAAAAAGTCGTACTGGTCGCCGGTAAGCCGGCGCACTCTTCCCCCGAAGCCTATGGCGCTTTCGGGGTGTTTCCCCATAAACCAGTTTACGATATCGATGTTATGCACGTGGGTGTCAAGAATATGGTCGCCGCAAAGCCAACAGAAGTTGTTCCAGTTGCGAAGCATGTATTCCATATCGCTCCATCCCTCTTCACGGGTTCTGAACCACACGTGGGACTGGAGCCACCAGGCTTTTGCGGAGGTGATCTCCCCGATAGCCCCCGCCGCTACCTGGCGGTAGGTTTCCAGGTAATCGCGCTGATGGCGCCGTTGGGTTCCTGTAATGATTGTCAGCCCCATCTCTTCCGCCTTCCGGGACGTGGCAATGATTTGTCGTGCCCCTACCGGGTCAACGCAGGCGGGTTTCTCCATAAAAACATTTTTTTTGGCCTGAATGGAGGCATCGAGATGTTCGGGCCTGAAATGGGGCGGTGTGGCCAGGATGACCACGTCAAGGTCCACCTCCAGGAGTTTTTTATAGGCATCAAAGCCCCAGAAACAGTTATTCCGGGGCACCTTGACTTTTTGTTTTTCCAGTTTCCCGTGGCAATCCCATACTTTATCCTCAAAAACGTCCGCCAGCGCTACCAGTTCCAGGTCGTTTCCGGCAGCCAGGAAGTTCAGGGCAGCACCGGTACCCCGGTTTCCGCAACCAACGAGCCCGGCACGGAGTTTTTTTCCATCGGGGGCTTTGTCTAAAAGTGGTGGAAATTCATAATCAACCGGGCGACTTTTTTTATTGCAGGAACTGAGCGCATTTATCCCAGCCAGCCCCGCAGCTCCGAGAAGCGCCGATTTTTCCAGAAAGTTCCTTCGTGATAGTTGATGCTTATCCATGGTAGTTAATTTTTTGATTTTTTTGAATTCAGCGCGGAGGGATCATATTCGCAAACGATCCGGAAGCCCACATGGTTGCAATCGGAGTACCACCAGATGCTTTTGGGGATTTGAGGATCTGTTTCAAGCCAGGCTTCTGTCCGGGTAAAATCCCGGCGGGCCACCCGCACTCCTTTGGCGGAGTTTTTGAAGGAGCCTCCCCGGATTACGTGCTCCTCTCCCTGGCGGGGGCCTTTGGGGTTTTTGATAACCCCTTGGGGATATTTGGCATAAACCCGCGGGTCATAAACATCGAAACAAAATTCTGCCACATTGCCCAGCATGTTCTTCAATCCGAAAGGATTGGGTTGAACCCTTACCGGGGGTTGTGTCCGGTGCGGGCTGTTTTCGTTATAGATGACATACGAATTGATAATGGTTGTATCAGGGCCGAACAGTTTATTGAAAAATCCATCGGTTTCATAATCCTTGGGAGAACCTTCAAAGAAATAGGGGCCTGTAGTTCCTCCCCTGGCGGCATATTCCCATTCTGCCTCCGTGGGAAGGCGGTATTTTTTGCCGGTAATGCTGCTGAGCCAACGGCAATAGGTTTTGGCGGCATGGTGTGTCATGGTAATGGCCGGCCGGGTTCCCATTCCCCATCCCTGGTCGGGTGCGCCCCAGGGAGGAGTTGCCCCCGTAATTCCGTCCACCTCCTCATCGGTGGTATCTTCGCCCTCTTTTCTGCCCTGGGAACCCGTGGCATTGAAAAAGGCAATGTACTCATCCCATGTGACTTCCACCTCAGCGATCCAGAAGCTGTCAACCGCCACCTCCCGCACCGGACCTTCGTTGGACCTGCGGTAGGGTTCGTCTGGCGGACTCCCCATTTTAAAAGTCCCGCCCGGGATCGCTACCATTTTAAACGATACCGCCGTCCCGGGAATTTTTTCTGTAAAATCTTCAAATTTTTCCAAGGAGGCCGGCTCCCTGAATTTTTCTTTTGTTTCTGTCGTTACATCCTCGGTTATTAATTTGGGTTCACCCCGGTAGTGACCATCCGAAAGGTGGCAGTCAACACAGGCATTGTTTTCGGGATCCCGCTGGTATTTTAAATGGGATTCAGCTCCCAGGGGATCCAGTGAAGTCGGGAAAAGGTTGGTGTGGCATTTTTTACACCCGTCTTCATATACGAACCTTTTTGAAGCTTCCACACTCCTCTTGGCTGCCCAGTCAATTTCATCCATGTCCTTCGTCATGTATACATACAGGTCATGAAAGCCGTGATACGCTTTACGTCTTAAAAAGTAAAAGGTTTGGTCTTCGGGAGGAAGATGGCAATCGGTACATTTTGAGGAAACTCCGCTGCGGTTGCTGTGGTGGATCGATAATTTCCAGGAGGCATGGGCGTGCGGATGGGCATGACATACCCCGCAAAATTCATTGGTCGAGGTGTATTTCATGGTTTTGTTGAAAAGTGCTAAAAGAAGCAGAAATGTCAGTCCACCGGTAATTAACAACAAAAAATGTTTTCGTTTCATCGTTTTATCAGCCATTATTCCCAAAGGTTTCTTGCAATATAAATGCCGGAAATTAGCCAGCCATTAACAGCCCGGGTAATCCCGGATTATCCGGGAATTAATTTTGCATTAATTTGATTATTAAGAAATTGATTTATATTCACTTACAAAAAACAGAAAAATGATGGTATTTTTTTTAGAAAAGACTACTTTTGGGGATAAAATAATCCAAAATTAATGGTGCGGAGAATATTTTAGAAGCATGGACAACAGGGAAAATTTTTGGTATAGTTGGTTCGTTATTTTTTTTGCCCTTCTTTTCGGTTTTTCTTCGGGCACTCTTTCAGCAAAAGCGTTTTCGGAAAACTCCTTTTTGATCGCCGGATTGAATTCTTCCAATTTCAAATCGCAGCGCCTCTGGAATTTCTTACTGTCGGAAGGAAATAGCGGCATTGAGGTCGGGGTCACGGAGCAGGACGGGCGGGTGACGGTTGCCGGTG
>JAGYMR010000284.1 GCA_018400515.1 Tangfeifania sp. | reverse complement strand
CTGGAGATCCTCAAAAAAGAGGGCCCCAAATACCAGTACGGCAACGGCTGCCTGTCGGACGGGGTCCTCGGCATGTGGATCGCTGCGGTCTGCGGACTCGAACAAACCCTCGACAAAGAGCAGATAAAAAGTCACCTCAGCTCAGTCCATCAATACAACCTGAAAAAAGATCTGCTCGATCACTCCAATCCCCAGCGCCCGACGTTTGCCTGCGGCAAAGAGGGGGGACTGCTCCTGTGTTCCTGGCCCAAAGGCGGTAAACTGTCGCTGCCGTTCGTTTACAGCAATGAAGTGTGGACCGGCATTGAATACCAGGTGGCGAGCCACCTGATGATGAGCGGCGAAGTGGAGAAAGGACTGGAAATTGTCCGGGAATGCCGGAAAAGGTACGACGGAACCATCCGGAATCCCTTCAATGAGTATGAATGCGGCCACTGGTATGCCCGCGCCCTGGCCAGCTACGGACTCCTGCAGGGTCTCACCGGTGTGCGCTACGATGCGATCGACCGCACCCTCTTCATCGATTCACGAATCGGGGACTTCACCAGTTTCATCTCCACAGCAACGGGCTTCGGAAATGTGGGATTGAAAAACGGAAAACCCTTTATCGATGTTGCTTTTGGAACCATCGACGTCCGGAAAGTAATGGTCTCCGGCGAAGAGAAAACATTGTAACCTGCTCCGGATATTAACCTGCTGACCATAAACACCCGGGCCCCTCCGGGTGTTTATTTGCTTTCAGGCGCCGGAGGAAAAAAATGCCCCATACCGGTAACAGCATAATAATCCCCGTAAAACATCCCTCCTTCAGATTTGTTGTATAAATAAAAAATGGTACAAAGAATTTTCCTTTTATTTGCATTAACCATAAATACAATAACAGGCATGGGTAACGGACTTGAAAAAGCCACCCTGGGTGGCGGGTGTTTTTGGTGCACCGAAGCAGTGTACAAAGAGCTGAAAGGGGTGAAAGAGGTATGGCCGGGCTACAGCGGCGGCACCGTAAAAAATCCCTCCTACGAGGAGGTATGCACCGGCAATACAGGCCACGCCGAAGTGGTGCAGATCACCTACGACCCCGGGGTCATTCCCTTTTCAAAAATCCTGGAGGTATTTTTCAAGACCCACGATCCAACCACCCTCAACCGGCAGGGAGCGGATGTCGGAACCCAATACCGTTCGGCGGTTTTTTACCACAACAGCGAGCAGGAAACCACCGCCCGCCGGATTATTGAACTTTTTGAAGCGGAGAAGGTGTATGACAATCCCATTGTTACGGAAGTTACCCCATTTGAAGCTTTCTACAAGGCCGAAGATTACCACAAAAATTATTTTGAACGCAACAAAAACCAGCCCTACTGCCAGTTTGTGGTGGCCCCGAAGGTTGAAAAGTTCAAAAAAATTTTCAGGGATGAATTAAAGAAATCCGGAAAGGATTAATTGAATCACCTTACGGACAAAATTCCCCGCTGGAACGGTCAACCAACGGAACGATCTACTTGCGGACCGGTCTCCCGGGCCGGACGGGAATAGCCATCCGTTTTCCCGTGGGTTTCTGCATTACCATCGCCCTTTTGTCAGCTTTCCCAGTTGAACAGCAACCCCCTCTTTTGACAGCACATACAGATAAACGCCCCCGGACAGCGACTCAGCATTGAAAGAAAAAGTTTGTTCACCGCCGGCAGCCGAAAATTGCCCCGACCAGACCAGCGAACCACTGAGATTGAAAAGTTGCAACCGGAAATCGGAAAGACCGGAAGGGTTCATTTTCATTCGTATCTCATCATTGAAAGGGTTGGGAAAAAAGGTTGCCACGGCATTCCCGGAAATATCTTCATCATTTGCCCCCCCAGGGGGAGGGGTACCCTCCCGGCAGGTGCCCGGCAGGTGGTTGTCCACCCATGTTAAGCGTTCCCCGATCCAATCTTTAAGCCACGTTATTTCATCTTCATAGGTTTCCCCCACATAATAATTGGGCCAGAGCTTTTCCCCCAGTACGGGCCAGCGCTCAAAATTCCGGTCAATGGCCGGTCCCAGGGTAGTTACCAGGCTGTCAACCACGCCCATCACCTGTTCGCGGGACCAGTGGTCCCGGCGAAGCGACTCCCACCGACAGCGCATGTAGTTGGTAAAGGTGGTGTCGGCCAGCAAGCCGCTCCAGAAGGCCGGATGAAATGTCTGCATCTCATCAATGACGAATCCACTTTCCCGCCAGGCACTTTCGTAATCGCAATTCCCAAACCCCAGATTGTAATCCCAGATCGGGCCGGCATTCAGTTTCCCGTTTTTATCCTTGAAAAAAAACGTGCTCAGGCGGTAGGCATCCACATTTTTGGTCAGCTCACTGACCAGGATGTAATCTACAAACGAAAGCGGTTCCATATAATCGAGATAACTCCCCTCGCCCTCAAAATGCTTATAGTAGACGGCTTCTTCAAACTGGTCCACATAATCCTGAATATAAGTCTCCTGTTCCGGAACAATCTCATCCTGGTCAGGCACCTCGTATTGCCAGTAGGTATAGGTGCCGTTCCCCTCCTGGAATCTCGAATGCCATCCCTGCCCGCCGCTGCCGGTAGTTTTGTCAATTTTAATGATATAGCCTCCGGTCAAATCCTCACCATCCGTTTCGTCGGGGTTCAGCGTGGCAATATCCACCCGGATGTCTTCCCGCTTGATCTTCTCCATTAATACATAGACACCCTGATAAGTACCGTTCAGAAAAAGCTCCACAAAACGGCACCTCGATGAGTAGGATCCCAGTGATTTGGCCAGGGTAAAAATCAGCACATTCCTTATAAGCGACTTATCAGAATAGGGACCGTAAAATATCCAGTCCTCCTCCGGGGGAAGTCCGAGTACTGAAAAATCCATATCTTCCCCGTCTGCATCACGGGTTTCAAAACCGTACGATTTCTTGGCAAACGTTTGCGAGCTCGATCCCCGGAGCTCAATCCCGATTTTGCCGTTGTAATGGTTAAAATTGCCGGAGGTTTGGTTGATTTTCCCCGGACCATTCCAGACAATGCCCATATCGACCAGTATTTTGGGATCATCAGGTATAGCAGCACCATCGGTATCAATAAAAACCAGGGGCAGTGAGGATGAAAACTGCCGGTCCTGGGCAGGTACCCACAAAGAGATAAGCTGAAGCAGGACAGCAAGAAAAATGCTTACTTTTATTCGAATTAAATCCACTTAAACATCTAATAATTAATTATTTAAAAAATATCTATCCACCACTGTGGAAAATTGCTAAAAATAACTTCATTCCGCTAAAATCAAATAAGTCCCCCTTTGGGGCATTCATTCCTCCTGCCTAAAGTTCGTTGAACAAATTTGATTTTTAAACAAGGCCCATGGAACTCGCTTGTAATTTTATTCATCTCATTCAGTCGTT
>JAGYMR010000283.1 GCA_018400515.1 Tangfeifania sp. | reverse complement strand
CCGTTGTTCCGGATCTCTTTTACCAACCGGGGTTTAACCATTTCTCCATAATTGGCCACGGCATTGTAAAAAGTGAGCAGCTGGAGCGGTGTCATTTTTATTTCGTACCCGTAAGACATCCATGCCAGGGTGGTTCCCCACCAGTTATCGTCGCCCGGGTACTTAAAGAAAGGCTTCCCTTCACCTTTTATGTTCATCCCCAGTGGTTTGTTCAGGCCGAATCCATAGATCCGGTCAACATAATCGCGGGGTTCTTTTTCGTAGGCCGACGTGATGATCTTGGCCACGCCCACATTGGAAGATTTTTCAAAGATCTGTTTAACGGTCAGTTTCCCGTGCCCCCCATATTTGTAGTCGCTGTCCAGGATGGTGCGGTCGCGGTACTTCCACACCCCGTTTCCGGTATCATAGACATCGCTGGTATCGATCAGTCCGTCTTCCATGGCCGCCATCAGGGAAATGAGCTTAAAGGTAGAGCCCGGTTCGTTGCAACCGGCGTGCCCCATGGCATAATTGTAGTTTTCGGTGTAGTCGTTGTTCTCTTTTCCCAGGTTCGCGATGGCTTTGATCTCCCCGGAGCCGACCTCCATCAGGACTGCTGTTCCCCAGTCGGCCCTTGTTTCCAGGAGCTGTTGGTAGAGGGCGCTTTCAGTAATGTCCTGCAGCTTAATATCGAGGGTGGTAATTACATCCATTCCGTCCTGCGGTTCAATTTCCACGCGGTTAACCCATCTTCCGGAGAGGTTTTCCTTAAAACTGATCCCCTCTTTTCCTTTGAGGTACTGTTCATAGGCCCCTTCAAGACCTGTATAGCCGATGTTTCCGTGGACTCCGCCATAAACCCCTTTGTTCAGTCCCCCGATGGTACGCAGTGCCAGGGAGCCCAGGGGGGTGATCCGTTTATTCTCCTGTTCAATGATCCGGCCTCCGCCAAACTGCCCCCGGCGCAGGATGGGGAATTTTTTTATTTTCTGGAGTTCCTGGTAATCCACTTTGCGGGGGGTGAGCATGAATCCCCGGTTCCCGTTGCGGTAGGCTGCGCTCAGCCGCCGGCTGTATTGATTTTTGGAAGCATTTTTAAAGAAGGCGGAGAGGCAGTAGGCCAGGGAGTCCTTTTTTTCGTTGAAAACCTGCCGGACCCCTTCGGCCGCCAGGTCGATCCGCACATAATACCCCGGCATGGAGGTTGCCAGGACGCTGCCGTCTTCGGCACAGATATTCCCGCGATTCGGCTGTATAATCACGGTGTTCTCCTTCAGGTTTTTAGCAATTTGCTCCCAGCGTTCATTTTTGATCTGCTGAACGGAAATCATTTTAAAAATCACTCCTATCCCGAATAGCAACAGGAAGAAATAGAGTATAGCAATGCGCGATACGATTGATTTTCTGATTTTCACAAGCCTCTATTTTTTTGGAACGATTAATTTCTCCGGGGGTTTTACCCTTTCTTCCAGGTCCAGCCCTTCCTGGCGGACTTTTTCCAACACCTCCGACGGTCTGCTGGCATCCATCAGTTTTGCCGAGAGGGTGATCGCCTCTGACCGCAGTTCTTTCAGCGAGTCCTGCACCACCTCCAGTTCCCGGATGGTTTTCTCCGAGAGGTTTCTGTTGGTGATCAGGATCAGCGCAAAAAAAGCCAGGAGTCCCAGAAACGGCAACTGCCGGGTCACCCGTTCATCAGTGAGGATGGTACCGCCCAGAAACGATTTCATCCCCGGTTTTTTTCTGTTATTTCCCCTGGTTTCTGTCATAGCCGGTTTTTTTTTGCAATGCGTAATTTGGCACTTCGTGCCCTGTTGTTATTTTCCAGTTCCGTTGGATTCGGAGTTATTACTTTCCGGTTAACGGGGGTGAGGGGGCGAATGATGTTTCCGTAGAAATCTTTTTCGACAATCCCTTCAAAATTTCCCGTTTTTATAAAATTTTTGCACAGCCGGTCCTCCAGGCTGTGGTAGGTGATCACCACAAGCCGTCCTTCCGGTTTTAGCACCTCCAGGGCGGCCTGCAGAAATTCTTTCAGTGCCGACGTTTCATCGTTCACCTCCATGCGCAAAGCCTGGAAAACCCGGGAGAGGTAGTTATTTTCACTTCCGCGGGGGGCACATTCCAGGGCGATCTCCCGGAGCTGTCCAGTTGTTTCCACCGGATGGCTGCTCCGTGTGCGGATGATCTTCTGCACCAGCCTGCGGGCGTTTTTGATCTCCCCGTACATTTTAAAAATGAACTGGAGGTGATTCTCGCCCGATTCATTAATGATCCGGGCGGCCGTTACGGGGGAATTCCGGTTCATGCGCATGTCCAGTTTTGCGTCGTACCGGAAGGAGAACCCCCGTTCAGGAATGTCAAAGTCGTGCCATGAAACACCCAGATCCGCGAAAACGGCATCGACTTCGAAGACATTATAATAACGGAGGAAATTTTTAAGGTATCGGAAATTGTGGCGGATAAAAAAAAGCCGGTCATCGTGTATCACATTGCCGGCAGCATCCTCGTCCTGGTCGAAGGCAAAAAGCCTTCCGTTGCCCAGTTCGCTGAGGATGCGCCGTGAATGCCCGCCACCGCCGAAGGTGGCATCCACCACGCTGGCCCCGGGAAACAGGTTCAACCCCCGGATGGATTCAGCGGGCATCACCGGTATGTGGTATTGCCGGGTCATTTTTCCTCCGTTTTTTTCTTTCTTTTTTCCTGGAACCTCCGGGCAAATGTTGCTTTGTCCATGCGTTTCATTTCATATTCTCCCGTGTCCCAGATGCGGATCGAGCGTCCCATGCCAATGAGCCGGGCATCCTTTTTCAGTTTCCCGTAGCTAAGGTATCCGGCCGGGATGTTGATCCTTCCGTTGGCCGCCATTCCCACTTTGATAAAGTTTTCGTAGAAGGATTGCAGAAATTCATCGTCCTCCTCATCAAAGGGGTCGAGGGTACTTTTAAAAGTCGCCACCCGGTCCTTCCAGAACCGTTCCGGATAGATGTCCAGGCACGCTTTGAACAGATTCCGCTCAATTATCAGCGGCTCCAGGGCCAGCTCCCCCATCTCCCGCTTGAAGGCCGAAGGAAGCACAATTCGTCCTTTGTCGTCGATGGTTGCATTATATGTCCCTGTAAATTCTGTCATTTCCCCGAAAATGTTTTTTTTGTTTTTTTTTTGGGAAAACATGAACCCGTCGTGCCCAAAAGTTATTCCGGCCGGTTCACCCGGGCCGGCTTTTTTGTAGTGTAAAAATACGAATTTATTCCAAGATATTCCACTTTGTGCCACTTTATTCCACTTCATGCTACATTGTTCCTCGGCCGTCTCTGTTAAAAAGTTGTTAATCAACTGTTGAAAACATCGTGTTTCTAAACATGTTTTTTGTTATAAAACGCAGAAAAACAGCGTTTTATTTTTCAACAGGGGGCGGT
>JAGYMR010000282.1 GCA_018400515.1 Tangfeifania sp. | reverse complement strand
GAAAAAGGAACGGAGGTATCAGCGGAATTATTGAAAAAATATGCCGGAAAATATAAATTAGAAGCTGCCGGGTTAATCATTGAGTATAAAGAGGAAAATGGGAAACTGGTCGCTCATATTCAGGGACAGGGTGCTCTCGAACTATCTGCGATAAGTGATACATCCTTCAAGTACAATGGCGTTGAAGCAACCGTTACTTTTATAGCCGGTGACGAAGGGAATTATCCCACAGCCATTCATACCCAGGGACAGGATTTTGAACTAATCCGGCTGCCGGATTATGTTCCTACCCTGGCAGAGTTGGCCGAATTTGAAGGGGACTATTTCAATGAACCGTTGGAAACCCATTACCGGGTCCGTATCAAAGACAGTGTCCTCACTCTGAACCACATTAACACGAAGGAGATTAAACTTTCCCCTGCGGGAAAAGATGTATTTTCAGGGGACGTGGTATTCATGAGTGAAGTTACTTTTAAAAGAAATGAAAAGGGAACCATCGAAGCCTTTAATGTTTCTAACAGCAGGACAAAGAATATTCTGTTTAAAAAATTATAGGCTTGCTGTTTCCGTTCCTTCCCGGTAGGATTTTTTTTCTGTTCACTGATTGAAATCTCCAACAGCAATCACCCAGTCGGAGGTGCGACCAAAATTAATTGTATGCACCCCGGGTCTGAAGGTTCCAAGGGGTTTTTCGTCATAGGCGGATTTTGTGTCCAGCACGAAAATTTTCCGGTTTTGGGGCATTCCACTTAAATCAATGGCTGCCTTGTCTGTCGCCTCTACAAAAAATATGAATTGGTTCTTATCAGTCGCAGCAAGGCAATAACCTGTCGTTTCATTTAATACACGGTCATTATCCGGTGACATATTTAGCTTTAACCGGCCATTTTTCCAGAATTTCCGGAAAGTGCGAAATGCTCGTTTAAGGGATTCAGGATAATAGCCACAGGGTCCTTTGGGATGGAAGGGGCCATAATCGTTGAATCGTTCTGAAAAGTGCCCGAAGAAACCTCCCATGCCACCAGCCATCGCCTGCCACCAGATTAATCTCCGGCTACCGGTTTCATTCAGCCTTTCCGGCTGTTTCACCGGATGAGGCCAGCATTTCCACCGGTTAAATGTGTGGCGTTCCTCATAGATGGAAGGTTTGTTTTTATTTGTATCCAAGTGCTTTTTAATTTCATTATAGCCGGATGGTCCTTTATCGGTGGTTGTTAATTCATATGAACCACTAAATCCAGCGTAGGAGTTGGCTCCAAAACGATCATTTTTCCATCCACGGGAAGTCAGGATATGCGGCCACCCCATGGTTTTATTTAACTCATCTGCCCACCAGGCACAATCATCTTCAGAATTTGGCATTTCGATGGTGTCAAAGCCAAAGCTCATGCTCCAGCCGGGTAACGGACCCAGGCGGGCAGCAATATAACGGATAAGCCGCCGGTGTCTTTTTCCCCGTATTCCATCGGCAAGAAAATTGGGGGTTTGTTTTCGGTCATTGTCCCCCCATGCCCAAATGTGCGTGCGGCCGCCCCTTTCATGGGCATAAATGATGGCAGTCTCCAGTGTTTCAAAGAGGGTGGGGTCGGGAGTGTCCAGAACGGCATCTGCACTGCCGGAAAAATCATTGATGCTGAGCGCTCCCATGCGAAACCAACTATAAAAAGGGGAGAAAAAATAAATATTAAAGCCATTTTTCCGGGTGTCATTCCAGTAATCTCTGATAAGATGAGCCCGTTCCGAATTTCCGAGGATCCTTGAGTTGTGTTTATATTGTTGCTCAAAATCTTGTTGATTCATGTATACCTGATATACATAGCCGTTCAGATGATCCCTGTCTTCCTCCATGACAGCGAATTTATTCCCAACCGATGTTAAAAATCCTTTCATCTTTTTACTTCTCCTTTCACTTACCATCACCGATCCGGTATGCCCGTCAAGATCCCCGTCACCGCTTGAAGTAAAAAAATTCCACTCACCCTGCCGGGTACCTGTAAACCGAAATTTCCACTGGTTGTCACCGGCATAAAACATCGCTGTTACATGTTGGTCACCGGTGGAGGTATGAATAAACGTTACTTTTGCCACCACATCGAAAGGATTCCCTTTCCATGTAGCATTATCCAAAGTCCACTCCTCGTACTCCCACATCCTGGCTTTGCGCTCTTGAAAATGCGGCCCATTACCACGCTGGTTTTTGCCCATCGCCTGATTCTGGCTGTCAGGAAGAGCGTTTACTCCAGGAAAGCCGAAACAGCATATTAAAAGCAGTGAAAATTTTGCAAGCATTACTTCAAAATTAAAAATAGTGAAACAGGGTTTGTTGTAATCTGCTCAGAAGGCTGCCGGAACAGCATGGGGCAAATGGTTCCGTTTTGTTTTTCAATACCTGCCGGAAGGCGAATCAAGGACTTTGGCAGCACCTGGCATCAGTCGATCCGGCCGGCAGCCCAGTTGATGGCATTTTTAATGTGCAGAATAATCTTGTCATCCTGGAATGCTTCGTGGGTATGACCAAAACCGGTGTAAAACGAACGCATTCCGTCTTTTTCCTGCCACCAGATGATGGGATGATCCCCCATGCGCCATTCATCGTTGTTGTATTTTTTTATGCTGCTTTCGTCTAACGTTGCCAGCACATGTACACCGGGACGGGGATTTTTTTTGAATGTATACCATTCATCAAATGTGGTGTATTTTTTCATGCCTCTGAAAGGCTCCATGGCCGGATGGCTGGTGTCTTCAAAAATGACCGTTGCTTTCTGTGCCGGGGGATGGGTCTTAAAATGCGGCCCCAGCAGCCGGGCCAGGAAGTCCCATTCGTATTCAAAAGCGGTCGCTGAGTGAATGCCGACAACGCCTTTTCCGCTTTTCATAAAATTTTCAAAAGCGTTTTGTTCGGTCCCGGAAAGGGCATCGCCGGAAGGATTTAGAAAAACGGCCACATCAAATGCAGCTAACGTTTTTTTATTGAAGAGGGAAGCATCTTCTGTGGCTGTGATCACCCAGTTTTGCGAAGGGCTTAAGTCGTAAAGCATTTTTATGCCCGAAGAGATGGAGGCATGCCGGTAGCCCAAAGTTTTGGAGAAAACCAATACGTGCGCCGGTTCATCAAAGGCCGGTTCATTTTCCTGGGTAAAGGCCGTGCAGGAAAGAAAAGTGAATATTAGCGGGAGTGAAAATTTTAGTATCATAGCTATGAATCCTTTTTACGGGTTAATAATTGTTGTCCTGTTCCTCTCTTATGGCTTTCAGATTAGGGCCCTGTCGCCCCGGTATTTTTCCCGGTGGCAGAAACGCTGTTATACTAAAACTGCTGTCGCGAGACTTTTGTGTTCAGTTGACTATTACGGTTTATTCTGTTTTTTTAAGTAAAAAGTACAGCATTTCACAAAACGCTTCAAAG
>JAGYMR010000281.1 GCA_018400515.1 Tangfeifania sp. | reverse complement strand
TCGCCCACCATCAAACTGGCAGTTTTCCGGGCATTGGCCGACTTTACGGCATGCTCAAAAATCTCCCGCCGGGGTTTCGGGGCTTTGATATCCTCAGAAATAAAAACTTTAATAAAATACTCTGCCAGCCCGGATATTTCCAGTTTTTTGTTCTGTACTTCCCTGAAACCATTGGTAATGATATACAATGCATAGCCCCGGCATTTCAAATAATCCAACAGATCAACAGCGCCCTCCACCAACCGGTTTTGGCAGGGCATTTCTTCCAGGTATACCTGATTCATTTCCTCCGGATCCAGCCCGGTGATCTTAAACTCATCGAATGTGCGCTGAAACCGGAGCCGGGTTAATTCTTTCTTAACCACCGCTCCATTCCGGTAAGCTTCCCAAAGCCGGAAGTTGTTCCGGGAATAAACCGCAAAGAAACGGTTATAATCGACATTCTGTGCATCTATTGAAAAATATTTAAAAGCAAACCGCAGGGCATGATAGGAATTCCGTTTAAAATCCCAGAGGGTATTGTCCAAATCAAAAAAAACATGGGTGTATCTCTTCTGCTTCATCCCGTTAATTTTTCTTTGCAGCTGAATAAGCGGCTCCCGCTACCACGAGCACAAGTTCCCCTTTGGGCGTTTGTTCTGCGTAGTACTGCTGAAGTTCCCCGATGGAGCCGCGTTTTACCTCCTCAAACAGTTTGGAGAGCTCACGGCAGACACAGGCCTGCCGTTCCTTTCCGAAAAAATCAGCCAGCTGGGTAAGTGTTTTAACCAGCCGGTAGGGAGATTCGTAGAAGATCAGGGTTCGCTGTTCAGTGCTTAGTTCCTCCATCCGCTTTTTCCGGCCCTTTTTATGGGGCAGGAAGCCTTCAAAAACAAACCGGTCGGCCGGAAGTCCTGAAACAGCAAGGGCGGGAATAAGGGCTGTCGCCCCGGGCAGGCATTCCACCGCAACGCCTTTTCGTACGCACTCCCTGACCAGCAGAAATCCCGGATCTGAAATAGCTGGAGTCCCGGCATCCGAAATCAAGGCCACGGTTTTTCCTCCGGCAATTTCAGCCACAATGGACTCCACCGTCCTATGCTCATTGAATTTGTGATGCGGGACAAGTTTTTGCCGGATGCCGTAGTGATCCAGCAGCTTTGAAGAGGTGCGGGTATCTTCGGCCAGCACCCTGTCTGCCGCTTTTAAAACCGTCAGGGCCCTCAATGTAATATCCTCAAGATTTCCGATGGGTGTCGGCACCAAAACCAGTTTTCCCTGCATTCATCTAATTTTTTTACTGTTGGAGCGTTTTTGCATTCGGTTCTGCCCTTAAAGAATTTCGCCGGAGCGGATTTGTCCTCCGGTCCTGCCAAAGGCGCATATTCGCAGGAACGGTTTTGCAATCCCTTCCTGCACAAAAAAAATTTTGCCTTCCTTGTCTCAACCGGTTCTTCTGCACTTAGTGCCCGGCATTCAGAAACCTTCGCTTCACCAGGTTCACAAACTTCAGGCTGGTCTCGTTCTTCTTCCATTTAAAATGGGTGCGCAAATATTCGACCGCTTCGTGAATGTTGTTCATCGAATCGAGGGTTTTTACGGCCTCTAAAAATTTTTCACTATCCCCGCCAAACAGTTCACGAATGTACTGAAAGCGGTCGTTGATCCCAATGGCTGCCTGGATGCTGCTTACGGGGCGGTTGGATAATTTATAATCCAGTTTGTGCTGGTCGGTGATCAGATCGTTGACCGATTTCCCTTTTAAAAAACTCTCCCCCAGCCTTGATCCTGTCTTCTTCTCTTCACGCTCTTCCACCAGCATTTCATCCTGCTCCTCTTCACTTTCCGGCTCTTCAGGAGGGGTATCCGGCGGATAGGCTTTTTGGGTTTCTTCGTCCGTTGGTTCCGATGGTCCCGGGGATTCCGCCGGTTCGGGGGATTCCGGGGGCTCCGGGGATTTCTGAGAATCCGGGGGAGGCGGGGATTCTTTGGGTTTTTCCTGGTATTCTTCCTGCGCCATCTTCTCCGCCGCTTCTGAAAGCGCTGCTGCTTTTTGCGCCATGGCCCCGGCAGTTGCTTTCGGCTCTCCGCCCTTTTGCTGCCCGTCCACAGGTTCATCATGGACAGCGCCTCCAGAATCGAGCAGCTGAAGCAATTGCTGCAATCCCCGGGCACGTGTATGGATGAACTCCATCTCCAGGGGATCAAACCGCTGGCTGGTTTTTACATCGCCAATCAGTTCTTCCAGCTCCCCCATGTCTTTGAGCAAAATTTTTATGAGTTTTTTATTTTCCATTCCTGCCCGTACAATTTATTTTTAAAGTTTAATTTTGTAAAAATACAAATTTTAATTTCGAATTAACCTGGAACTCCATGTTTATTGAACGCGATATAAACAACCCCCAAAAGACGGGATCCATTGAGGTCATTACCGGTTCCATGTTTTCCGGAAAGACCGAGGAATTGATCCGCCGGCTGAAGCGGGCACAGATCGCCCGGCAAAAAGCAGAGATCTTCAAACCGGCTTTTGAAAGCCGTTACTCGGAGTCGGAAGTGGTGTCGCACGACGAAAATGCCATCCGGTCAACACCGGTGGATCACTCTTCCAATATCCTGATGCTTTCGGGCAATGTGGATGTCATTGGCATCGATGAAGCCCAGTTCTTTGACAAGGGATTAACTGAAGTGGTGGTAAAACTGGCAAACATGGGCACCCGGGTGATCGTTGCCGGATTGGACATGGATTTCAAGGGATTGCCTTTCGGTCCCATGCCCGAACTGATGGCTGTGGCAGACGAGGTTACAAAAGTTCATGCTATTTGTGTGCGGTGCGGAGGCATTGCCCAGTTTTCGCATCGCCTCACCCAAAAAGAGCAGGTGGTCTTGCTGGGAGAAAAGGAGACCTATGAGCCCTTGTGCAGGCGCTGCTTCCTGAAAGCGATCCGGGAGTCATCCTGATGGTTTTCGGGAATATCAAAAAACCGGACAAAAAAGCGGGATTGGAAGCGGGATCCATTTGGAAATCTGGATTGCAGATCCGGACCAGCAAAGTTAGGAAATCGGGGCAGCCGGAATGTAAATCAGGGACAGCAGCAGGAGGCCCCAATTACAAATAAGGGCCAGAGACGGAACCGGACCAGGGAAGTTAATAAGCGGAGAAGAATTTTTTAATATTGAAAAAGCGAAATGGAGCAGTTAACATTAAAAGAGGTTACAAGCATTGTTGACGGGAAGCTGATTGCCTCCGAGGGGATGGGCAGCGAGCGGATCGGACAGGTTTCTACCGACAGCCGCACGGTTTATCAGGGAGAAAACAGCCTTTTCTTTGCGCTTAAGGGACCCCGAAATGACGGGCACCGGTTTATCGGGGAAGTGGTGAAAAAAGGGACCCGTTTCTTGGTGGTCTCAGACGCCCGGGTCGTCTTCCCGGAAGCCGCTTTCA
>JAGYMR010000280.1 GCA_018400515.1 Tangfeifania sp. | reverse complement strand
GACCAATTCGGCCCGTGTGGCAGCACTGGGAGGGACCCAGGTCGCTTTCTCCGATACGGCTGACCTGAACCTGCCCTTTCACAACCCGGCACTTCTGCACCGGGGGATGGATCATCATTTTCTGGTAAATTATGTACGCTATTTTGCAGATATCTATTTTGGGTATGCTTCCTATGCCCGCCATTTTCAGGGAGTTGGAAATTTTGCCGTGGGGATGCAGTTCATCGATTATGGCAATTTTAAAGAAGCGACGGAACAGGGGACCATTACCGGGAATACCTTTACGGCGGCCGAATATGCTTTGAACATGATCTATTCGGGGCAATACAAGCGGTTGCGGTATGGGATCAACCTGAAGCCGTTACTTTCGGTTTTTGAAAGTTACCGCTCCTTTGGCCTCGTCTCCGATTTTGGTGTGGGATTTTGCAGTAAGGACAGCCTGACCCACCTGGGGGTGGCGGCCCGGAACCTCGGAGGCCAGCTAACGACCTATTATGAGGATGGAAAACGTGAAAGTGTACCCTTTAATCTGCAGGCAGGCATCAGCCGACGGTTTAAATATGCCCCCGTCATCCTGTCCCTAACCATGCACCATCTTAACCACTGGGATTTGGCGGATCCGGGAGAGGAGCCAACCTCCCTTGAGAATATGCATGAACGTGAAGAAAGCATTGCCAAACAGGCAATGCGGCATGTGGTGCTGGGGGTCGAAGTCCTTCCCTCCGATAATTTTTCTATACGGGCCGGTTATAATTACCAGCGGCGGCAGGAGTTGAAATTTGAAGAAAAACTTTCGACGGTCGGGTTCTCCCTGGGGTTTGGAATAAAGATCAACCGGTTCCGCTTCGATTTTGCCACCTCCCGTTTTCACCTTGCCGGAGGATCAAACCTTTTTTCACTTGCCGTTGACCTGAATGATTTTTAGTATTTTTAACCGGGAGTTTTCCTAAGGAAGAATAATTGGACATTTAAATGAGCAAAAAAATTATCATCGCCATCGACGGCCGCTCCTCCTGCGGAAAAAGCACACTTGCCAAATCACTGGCCCGTGCTTTGGGGTATATGTATATTGACAGTGGCGCCATGTACCGGGCCGTCACCCTATTTGCACTGCGCAACGGTCTGATCCGTGACGGCAAGGTGGACGAAGAGAAGCTTGTTGCGAAAGTTAAGGATTTGACCATTACGTTTCACTGGGATGAGGAGCACGGGGAAAACACCACCTTTTTAAATGGTGAAAATGTGGAGGAGGAGATCCGGCAACTGGAGGTTTCCAACCATGTGAGTCCGGTAAGTACCATTCCGGGTGTCCGCCACGAACTTGTAAAACAACAGCGGGCCAGTGCAAAAAACAGGGGCGTGGTCATGGACGGCCGGGACATCGGAACGGTGGTCTTTCCGGAGGCTGATCTGAAGATCTTTTTGACCGCTGCTCCGGAAATCCGGGCTCAAAGGCGTTTCCTTGAATTGAAGGAAAAGGGGCAGGAGGTGCCCTTCAGTGAAGTTCTGAAAAATGTGGAAGCCCGCGATTCCATCGATTCCAGCCGGAAGGTCAGTCCACTGAAACAGGCTGCAGATGCGGTTGTATTGGATAACAGCCACATGACAAGGAAGGAGCAGTTGCAATGGTCGCAGGAAAGGGCCCGGGCCATCATCGAAGCGGCATAAGGCAGCCCATGGTTGCTGCAATTGTTTGTTTTGATTCAGATGTAATATTTGGAATTATGAAGATAGAAATTGACCGGCAATCCGGTTTCTGTTTTGGCGTCATAAAAGCCATCCGGAAGGCTGAGGAGGAATTGAAAAATGAGAAATGTTTGTATTGCCTGGGGGATATTGTCCATAACGGAATGGAGGTCCGCCGGCTTCAGGAAATGGGACTGCGCACCATATCGAGGGAAGAATATTTCCGGCTGAGTAATTGCAAAGTCCTTATCCGGGCTCATGGCGAACCACCCGAAATTTATGCATACGCCCAAAAAAATAACATCGAACTCATCGATGCCACCTGTCCTGTAGTGCTGACCCTCCAGGAAAAAGTAAAGGCCTCTTATCGTAAAAGTATGGAAAACAACGGACAGGTGGTAATTTTCGGAAAAAAAGGCCATGCAGAAGTGATCGGTCTTGACGGCCAGACCAACCGCAATGCCATCCTGCTGGAAAGCGAAGAGGATATTGAGAAAATTGACTTCTCCCGGCCCGTTTACCTCTATTCCCAAACTACACGCCGCATTGAAAATTATCGACGGCTGGCGGGGATCATCGAAAGGAAAATGAAACCGGGAGTTCCGCTGGAGATGAAAGACACGATATGCCGGCAGGTTTCCAACCGGGTTCCTCAATTAAGAAGTTTCGTAAAAAATCACGACCTCATTCTTTTTGTGGCAGGGCATAAAAGTTCCAATGGGAAATACCTTTTTTCCATTTGCAGGGAAGAAAATCCCCGCGCCTATCATATTTCCCGGCCATCGGAAATCGATTTTGACTGGTTCAGGGGTGTTCAATCTGTCGGGATTTGCGGAGCGACCTCCACACCCGACTGGCTGATGGAAGCGGTGGCTGACCATGTTAAAAATAAGGTGAATTAATTTGATTCAGTGAAGCGCAGGTCATTGATTTTTTTGTTCCTTTGAAACGAGCATGTAGAATATTTTCGCCCAGGGGAATGATTAAAATTCATGCGCGTTCTCTATGATGCCTTTGAAAATGAATAATTTTAATAGTATAAAAGAATTTGAAAATGCATTCAAATGTCCATGTTCGCCCAGGTAATCCTTCCGCTTTCGCTTCACGAGGCTTATACGTATGAAGTACCGGCAGAATTGCAGCAACGCATAAAGCCCGGCATGCGTGTAGTGGTTCAATTTGGAAGGAAAAAGTATTACGCAGCACTGGTGGTCGGCTTATCGGAAAGCAGCCCCGGGGACATGGAGATAAAAAAAATCGGACAGCTTCTGGATCTGCATCCGGTGGTTTTACCCGGAAATTTGAAGTTGTGGAAATGGATGGCGGATTATTATTGTGCTGCCTTGGGGGATATTTTCAGGGCTGCTTTGCCTCCGGGGTTAAAACTTGAAAGTAAATCGACGGTTTTTCTCACGGGCAATGAATCGGAACAGCCCCTGACAGAAGCGGAGCAGCAGATTGTCGGATGGCTAAGAAAGGAAGGGGCTTCACTGGAATCTCTTCAAAAGACACTGGGGAATGCCTTCTCTTTTACTGCATTTGAAAGCCTTTTAAAAAAGAATATTCTCCAGGTGGAAGAGAAGATAACCTCCAGATACAAGCCTAAAACAGCTATTTTTGTGGGACTGCATTCACGAATTGATACACCCGCTGTTCTTCAGGAGACACAGGAAATGCTGGAAAGGGCTAAACAACAGCGGGCTTTGCTGGACCATTTTTGTGAAAAGACCCGTCCCTTTGAGGATGATCAAAAAAGCTTTATTTCTAAAAAGGAACTTTTTGAGGGGACCGCTT
>JAGYMR010000028.1 GCA_018400515.1 Tangfeifania sp. | reverse complement strand
GCTTATTAAAATTTATTGATAAAGAAATCTCCTATTCCAAGAAAGAAGCCATAAAATCGGGATTGTTATTAAATGGTTCCCTCCAGAAAAAACCAGCCAAAAACTGACCGAAAAGAAATTAACAATATACTTTCTGAGAATCGAAAAAACTCAGTTTTTATATGGGTTACACAGCATCTGGGTAAATTATCTGTCAAACCCGGGGATTACCGGGCCATTTTACCCACCCGGCTTTTCCTCCTTCTGCTTCTTTCTGAAAAAGCGTTGAAACAGGAAAAACAAACCGGAGGCGATAAAAAGTTCAACGAACATCCTTATTGAAAAAACATTTTCATAAAATAGGAACTTCAGGATCAATAGGACAACAAAAAAAATACCGGTTGAAAGAAAAGTTTTTTTCATTCGTTTGCAATTTATATTTTTCAGGAAAATTTTACCTCGATCACATTATTTAAAACAACCATTGACCAACCGCATTGCCGGATTCAGGGCCCAAATCCACCAGCAAATATAATTGGTACCTGTGCCATAAATTGGCACTTTGGAACTTTTTTTGATTGTTCAACCGGTAAAGGAAAGCCTCATGCCCGGTAAAAAACGGAGGAAAAACTTAACCGGAAAACCACCTCCAACAGACAAAGTTTCCCAAAGAGCACGGTGCTCCGGCTACCTCTTTTGCAGGTATACCGTTTCCCCGGTTTTGGCCGACCGGCGTGCAGCGTCGAGGATCTCAACCACACGCACATTGTTTTCGAGTGAGTAGAGGCTCCAGGGTTTCACAGCTGTTTTGCCGTGAATAACATCGGCAAAATAGGCAAACGGATCTTCGTAAACAGCTACATCATCCGGGGAGAGCGACCTTAGCCGCTCCTCTTTCATCCCCCTCCCGCGCGTACGCATTTGACGGCTGTTGTCGGCTTTGATATAACCGGTTGTACCGTATATCTCCATATCTTTCCGGTTAAAAGGCCAGTTCCATGAGGCCTGAATGATGCATTGCGCTTCCGGATAATTCACGATAATGGTGGCATCATCGTCAACGCGGGGATAAACATCCGGCTTGTACTGACGGGTTACGGCCGTAACGGACACCGGTTCTTCCCCTTTCGTCAGAGCCGTCATTAAATTGGCTCCGTAACACCCAAAATCAACAATGGCACCGCCTCCGTTCAGAACGGGATCGGTCAGCCAGCTTAAAAAATCGTTGTCGCATCCGATCTCTTCGGGCCCCTGGTGCCCGTGATGGAAAACCACCCTCCGGAGGGGACCCGTAATATGACCGGCATGAACCAGTTTCATGGAAAGGGCAGTCGTCGGATACCACGAGGTCTCATAATCGGTGAGCAAGTGGATGCCATGCTGTTGGGCCAGCGCCTCCATCCGTGTGGCATGTTCCATATTCACTGCCAGCGGTTTTTCAACCATTACATCAATTCCCCGCGGCGCACAGGCTTCAACAACCGCTAAATGATCAAAAACAGAACCGAAAGCAACAACCGCATCGGGGTTGACTTCATCCAGCATTGCCGGAAGATCCGCAAACATTATAAGGGAATCGAGGTGGTAGCGGTTTGCAATGCTCTCCGCCAGCTCCTGATCCTCCTCACACACCCCGGCCAGTTCAAAATCTCCCTTCTCTTCCCTTCCGAGAATAAATGAGATGTGCCCGTGCGACACGCCCGCAACGGCCAACCGGAGCGGAGTTTCCTGCTTTTCGGATGCAGCCTGAACTCCGGGGGCAAGCAGAAAAAAAGCGACTAAAAAAACGATGTTCCTGTTCATTGGTTTTTTTTACAATATTACTAAATTTCTCTTGAAGATATCTCCCGGAAACGGGCGGGAACGAATTACAAATCCATTCCAGCAAGTGGGAACAATACCCTTCCAGTGGTTTAACCTGTTTCAACGGGGCCGGCAGATGGAACAAAAAAGGATGCAGGTGGGTATTTTTTCAAAATTTCCGGAACCGGAACAACAAGAACGTAAAATTCACGTATAGAAATTAATGGACAATCAACGTCCCCAAAAAGAGCGTTCTGATGAAGCGAAGATTTTTTTACAGTATCTGCCTAGTTTTTTGGGCTGCTCTGCTCCTTCCGGGATGTGAAAAGACAGAGGATGAAAACATGCAAAGCCGGATTTCCGGCCGGCTGGTAAGCCATACAGAATGTAAAAAATTCAACAGGGGTAAAAATGACCCCGAAGTTACCCCGGACAGTCTTTCCTGCATTGCATATTCCTATGATCCTTTTAACCACACATTGCAGTTCACACATATCAATGCCGGATTCAATTGCTGTCCCGACAGTTTACTCTGCACCATATCCTCCCTGAACGACACCCTCTTCATTGAGGAATTTGAAAAAGAAGCCCTGTGCAAATGCAATTGCCTGTACGATCTCGAAATAACCCTTTTGGGCGTCTTCCCTCAAAAGTATCAGGTGAAGTTTATCGAGCCGTATGCCGGATCACAGGAAAAGATCCTGTTTGAAATGGATCTGAATGAGCAAACGGAGGGCACTTTTTGTGTCACCCGGAAAAATTATCCATGGGGCGTTATGAGCATTCATCCGTGAACTTCGCAGAACAGCTACGGATAAAAGCGGCGGCCACATGGCATCTTTGCCCGGAATCCGAAAAAGGGATAAGCCGAAAACGAAAAGGAAAAAAAACCATCCGGGGTTCTGCTGATTTTTTTGTACCTTGAAGGATAATTTTTCAGAATCATCTTCGATTCATCGGTCTTTTCCGGGTGAGGGGAACATTTTCAGAAAACGAACAGCCGGAAAAATAGCCTTTAACAACCGGAGATCCGGTTTTGCACAATAATTTAAATTAACCTGAAACGTTTAATGCATTTCTCTATGAAACCCGCATGGATAATTTTTCTGTTTCTTTGGATCCATTTACCAGGATGCAGCGAAAAACAGGATCCACTGCCCGAATACTATGATGCAATGCACTTTGTCCGTGAAGGGGGCGGTCAGATTGATTTCAACCTGGTTTCAACCCATGAACCCGACAGCCTAGCGGCGATTGTGAATGAATATCTTTACCGGGATACCACCATCCAGGTACTGATCGGCCAAAACAGTGCCAACACTGATGCATTTACTGCCTTCGAAGAGGCCATGCGAAACCAGCTGGAACTTGATGGCGACTTTCAGCAACCTCCGGGGCAAACGGGCACCTGGTCTTACATCTACTTTGTCCGCAACGGAAACGAAACGGAGGTGACCAATACCGGACTCAGAGATTTACTGGGCAATTTTGAGGATATGGTCATTGACCATATAGAAAAACCGGTCCCATGAAGAAAAAAGTATCGTTGGTGTTGTCCGGCGGAGGTGCCCGGGGAATGGCCCACATCGGGGTAATTGAGGAATTGGTCAAAGAGGGGTTTGAAATTGCATCCGTAGCAGGTACCTCCATGGGTGCATTGGTAGGAGCGGTTTACGCCCTGAAGAAAATGGATGCCTTTAAAAACTGGCTATTTACCCTCGACCGCCTGAAAGTATTCAACCTGTTTGATTTTACCTTAAGCGCTCAGGGATTTGTGAAAGGGGATAAGGTTTTTAACCAAATGAAAGAATTCATTCCGGATGGCAATATTGAAGATCTTGGTATTTCATACGCTGCCGTGGCCGCTGATATTCTCAATAAAGAAGAGGTGGTCTTCACCGGGGGAAGTATCTACGAGGCGATCCGGGCGTCTGTTGCCATTCCGACAGTCTTCACCCCTGTGAAAAGGGATGGCAGGATCCTGGTGGACGGGGGTATTTTAAACAACATCCCGGTCAACCATGTCAAAAGAACCCCGGGCGATATCCTGGTGGTTGTCAATGTAAATGCAGATATTCCCCTCAAAAAACCTGAAGTCTCAAAAGAGGAAAATGAAAAGGAACAATCGGTTTATCAGAAAAAGATCAAAGACTTTTACAACCACCTGCAAAAAATCACTGCCTCAAAGAACCATGAGGAGAGCATGGGCTATTTTCACCTAATCAACAAAACCATCGGCCTGATGCGGTATCACATGACCCAAATGACCCTGCAGCAACACCATCCCGATATTCTGATCAATGTTTCGCAGGAGGCCTGCGGCATTTTCGACTTTTTCAAAGCCGAAGAGGTGGTCAGCATCGGAAAATATGCAGCGGAAATGGCCATCGGGGAATATAAAAAAACAGGAAAAACACCAGCGGAAAACCAATAGCCGAAACCCTTAGAAGCATAATTCCGGGCATCCGCAACCTTTTCTTCCGAAACCCTCAGGGACATAATTTCGGTCTTCCTTAACCCTTAGGGTTTAAATTTTTCGTAAATTGAAGAAACCAAATCTTTTTCAAATGCAAGCTGAAAAGTTTTTTACCGAATTATTCAGGGAGGCGGGCATAGAACTGAACGGGGACCGGCCATGGGACATCCGGATACACGACAACCGGTTCTTCAGGCGGGTTTTAAGGGATGCAGCTTTGGGACTGGGGGAATCCTACATGGATGGCTGGTGGGATTGTGAGGCACTGGACGAACTGGTCCACCGGATCTTCCGGGCAAGGCTGGAAGATAAGGTCAAAGGAAACTGGAAAACAACCCTTTACGTGCTCCGTTCCCGGTTTCTGAACCTGCAAACCAAAGCCCGGGCTCCGAAAGTGAGCCAACAGCATTACGACCTGGGAAACGACCTCTACCGGGAAATGCTCGACAAACGAATGAACTACACCTGTGCCTACTGGCAAAATGGCCAAAGCCTTAACGAAGCACAGGAAAACAAGCTGGAGCTGGTTTGCCGGAAAACCGGTCTTCAACCGGGCATGACTGTGCTGGATCTGGGGTGCGGCTGGGGAAGTTTTGCCAAATATGCCGCTGAAAAATACGGCGTCCGGGTGGTGGGGGTCAACATTTCGAAACAGCAGGTTGCACTTGCCCGGGAACTTTGCCATGGATTGCCCGTAGAGATACGCCTGCAGGATTACCGGGAAGCGGAGGGAAAATACGATGCCGTCATCTCTATCGGCATTCTCGAACATGTGGGGTATAAAAATTACCGGAATTACATGGAAACGGTCCGGCGCTGCCTGAAAAACGACGGCATTGCCTTTATCCACACCATTGGCGGAAATACCAGCACCACCCACGTGAATAAATGGACCGATAAATACATCTTTCCCAATGGCATGCTGCCCTCAATCGCACAGATCGGAAAAGCCATGGAGGGAACCTTTGTTATGGAAGACTGGCACAATTTCGGACCGGACTACGATAAAACCCTCCTGGCATGGTATGAAAATTTCAACAATGCCTGGCCCCGGCTGAGAGAGAAATACGGCGACCGGTTTTACCGGATGTGGCGTTTTTACCTCCTGTCAAGTGCAGGCGGGTTCCGGGCCCGGTCGCATCAATTGTGGCAAATCGTACTGACAAAACCCGGCCGCCGGCAACCCGCCTGCCGGATTACCGGAATTACGGTTCCCTGAAAGCAAATACCCCGGGTTTGTCCATTGCTGCCGGAGCCGGCGGCAGACCTTTTACGAACCTCCGGCCCGCCTGAAGCAGCACCGGCAGGAAATCCCGGAATAAACCAAATCGTCTATGATCCATTCAAAAGTCATTATTGTGGGGGGCGGACCAGCAGGAGCCGTTTGCGGCCGGAAACTCCGGGAAATGGGCGTGGACTGCCTGATCCTCGAAAAAGCAGCAATCCCCGGAACAAAACCTTGCGCGGGCTGGATCACCCCGCAAGTTCTCAAAGATCTGAACATCGAACCCAAAGATTATCCATACGGCCTTCGGAAATTCCGGCGGTTCATTATTCATATCCCCGGGAGAACATTTCCTGTCCCCGTACGGCAGTATGCCATCCGGAGATCCCAATTTGATCCCTGGCTGTTGAAACAGTCGGGTGTTCCGGTAAAACAGCACCGCGTTAAAACGATCCGGAAAGCGGACGATAACTTCATTATCGACAATGCCTATCGCTGCGAATATCTGGTGGGTGCCGGGGGGACCCATTGTCCGGTCAGGAAAACCTTTTTCGCCCAGGATTATCCCCGGGATAAAAATTCGCTGGTGGTAACGCTCGAAAAGGAATTCCCCGTCAGAAGCACGGAGGAACCCTGTCACCTGTGGTTCCTTTTTAACAAGCTTCCCGGGTATGCCTGGTACATTCCCAAAAACAACGGATTTGTGAATGTGGGCATCGGCGGGTTCCACGAAAGATTAAAAGCCCGCCGGCAATCCATAAAGGAATACTGGCAGCTGTTTACCAAAGAGCTGGAACGCCTTTCCCTGATAAAGAACCACGCTTTCCGGCCGCGGGGTTATCCCTATTACCTCCGGAGCAAATATACCCCCGCTCAGGCGGGCCGGGCATTTCTTACCGGCGATGCTGCCGGACTGGCGACCAAAGATATGGGAGAAGGGATCGGGCCGGCCGTGAGAAGCGGTATGCTAACAGCCAAAGCCATTGCCACCGGGAAACCCTTATCTCTGAAACCGGTCAGGAAATTCAGTTTCCCGGTGATCCATTTTCTGGGGAGTATGGGTTCCCGCCTGGTATCTGCTTCCGAAGCTGAATAGGGCTTCCCGGCATCAACAGATTTAACCGCTCCGGAGAGCTTTAAAACGGAAAGTCTTCTTCGGGAACGGTAACTTCTTTTTCCTCCTGCGGCTTTTCGGCCTGCTGATGCACCGCATTCCCGTTCACATAAATCGCTTTGAAGGGTGCTTCCACCGGACAGGCATATTCACAGGCCCCGCAACCGACACAAATGGATGGATCCACCTCCGGAATACGGATCCCATTCTTGTAGGGAACCATTTTAACCGCTTTAGTGGGACAATGCTCGGAACATGCCCCGCAATCGGTCCCATCAGTAACAACCACACAGTTCTGTTCCACAAAAACCACCTGCCCCATCTGGGTCTGCCGCTTCTCCTCAGGTGTAAGCGGCAGGATGGCCCCGGTAGGACATACATCCCCGCATTTGGTGCAATCATAGTTACAGAAATGGGCCAGGTAATCCATGTGCGGCTGCATAAAGCCGGACAACCCGTATTCGGTCAGGGCGGGCTGCAAAACACCGGTAGGGCAGGCTGAAACGCATAAGGAACAGGCTGTGCAAAGCTCGTTAAAACGGGCGATGCTCCCTGCCCCGGGAGGGGCCACCGGATGATCCTTCTGGTTCCTTATCAAATCTTTTTGCGATTCGGGCATTTGATTTTTCTTAAGCGCATAAATGCGATTGGCGGTTAAAAAGGCCAGCCCCGTCATGATCAGTTTCCTGCGCCGGCCGTCAAAAGCATCCGCTTTCCCTTTACCGGCGGAATAAACAGGGGTACTCACCTCCTTTTCAACAGGAACAGTCCGGGATACACCGCCGAGGGTCAGCGCCGACTCGGGACACGCAGCCAGGCAGTTAAAGCACATGACACACCGGGTATGATCAACCGATAAATCCCTCAGATCGATGCACTCACTCTTACACACCGCAGCGCATTTCGCACACCGGGTACAGCGGTCCCGCCGGAAACGCACCTTCAGCAGTGAAAAACGCCCGGCTTCTCCCAGCAATGTCCCGACAGGACAAATGGTATTGCAGAAAAGCCGGCCCCGCTTCCAGGCAAAATACCCAATAGCTCCTGTGACAACAAGGGTCAGAAGCAGGGGAAGCAGCGATGACTGGATCAGTGTCTGGTGATAAGCGGAATAGACTTCGAACTCCTGGAGTACGGGAACAACAATGTAATTATTGGCTCCCAGCACCAAAGGTTTCAGCAGATTGGTAAAGGCACGGCCGGCCAGGCTGTAAGGATCCAGCCAGGAGGCAACCGCCCCCCATCCGAAAAGAAACGCGGCGGCCATGATTCCCAAAAAAGTGTAGCGCAGAACCGGATAGGCTTTCTTATATTTGAAAAAGCGTTTCCGCTTCGACCGCCAGCGGGATATCCGGGTAATCACATCCTGCAATATCCCGAGGGGACACAGCACCGAACAATAAATCCGGCCAGTGAGAAAGGTCAGTAACAAAACAATTAAAAAACCGGCGGCGGAGGCAAGGCTGACAACCGCCAGAAAATGAACCAGGGAGGGAATGAACTGCAAATATAAAACAGAATTAAATACCCCTTCGGGGATCCACTCATAAATGTCGGCAAACAAAAAGAATATGCCGGCCAAAACCAGGAGGGCCAAAACCACCCGGATCTGTTTAAGCCATTTATAGATCTTCATTTTACTATATCATTGATTTTTGGTAACTGCGTATTATCCCGGTTTCAGCTAAAACTCCTGAAAATGGGATAAACATCCCTTTTTTTATCCGTAACTCCACCGTTTGGTGTTCCCTGAAAAGGAATAACCCATCGCGGGACATATGAACCATCCCCGGACGCACAAAACGCCCCAAAAAAAACAATTCCTGTGGTCGCCTCCGGACCTCCCCCGGCGGCGAAAACTACAGCGGGATAAAGCCATGTTCGGCTTCCGGAAAAAACACCGGCATCATCTACGAAAAGACGCTTCACCCGGAAACTATCCCATTTTGATCCGCTTAATGGCGAGTTGGTCCAAATTCATGGATCCCAGCCCCATTTCATGGGCAATGCGGATATGGTTGATCTCATGCGGCTCTTTACCAAACATCTTGGTGGCCGCTGCATCCACGGATACAATGTCTTTTCCTGCAATAAGCGCCTTCAGATCAGCGACATCGGAAACGGACACACCCCGTGGCCCATTGCGGGTCAGCATGCGGTAGCCGTCAATGATGTTGAGGTCCGGTTTCCGGTATGTCACGAAATCGGCGATGCACTGGCTTAAATCGTTCCGGTGATAAAACTGGCGGTCCCATACAACCCCCATCAGGTTCTTCATGGCCAGCGTAACGGTGGTGGAGTTGTGGTTCTTCAAAACGGGCACATTGATAAAAACATCCGTATCCAGCAACTCTTTGTGCACTTTGGTTGTTTTTAACCGTTTCCCCTGGGGAATTTCCACCTCCTCGTAAAAGGATTCCGCACTCCCGGGAATCACTTTGGCACCGGCTTCACTGGCAAATTCCTCGATCTGGCTGTTCCGGTAACAGCGGGTCCCCTCATCACAGGTGTGATCAAACACCACCACTTCGGAAGCACCAGCATCGAGGCAACTCTCAACGATCCGGGCCACCAGCTGCGGATTGGTATTGCCCGCCCGCTCGGGAGGTACATCCCATCCGATATTGGGTTTCACCAACACTTTCTGTCCGGGTTTTACAAACTTTTTCATCCCGCCAAGCGCTTCCATGGCCTTGTCAAACATATCGGGGGCTTCCCCGCCACGTACAGCAGCAAGGTCATATTCTCCCTCGGCTGCCGGTAAGCCGACAGCCTGAAGTCCGCCGAACGAGGTAAACAATGCACCTCCCAGTCCTACACCAGCTCCTTTAATGATAAAATCCCTGCGTTTCATATTTCTCTTTTTTTTTAATGAATTTTCTGTAAATAAATCAATTTCTTTTCAACGGATAAAATTCCTTCGCCCGCCTCCGGGCCCGGCAGGAATCATCTATGCAATAAATATTCCGTTTTAAACTCCCCTGTCTTTTTTATACTAGTAAAATACCTAAAAGGTTTATCAAAAGCAAATTTTCCGGATTCCTCCAAAGTGCAAAATTAAAAACAAAAACGAACCGGCAAAATAACGGGTCAGCCACAGGCACGGAATGGAAGGGATAATACCAGCCGGAAGAATACAGCGGAGTCCGGATAAAAACATTTTCCCTTTGACAAAGCAAAGCAGCGGATGACATGAACCGGTGCAATTTATATTAATTTCAAATTAGCAGCAGAGTTAATCTTTTTCGCTTTGTATTCGTTACACCAACAGAAAACCAACATCAATTACTCACTTTAAACAAAAAAGATATGGCATTTGAATTACCAAAATTACCGTACAAAAAAGATGCGCTGGAACCTTTTATCAGCGAAAAAACCATTGAGTTTCATTACGGCAAACACCACCAGAAGTACGTGGACAACGTCAACAGCCTGGTTCAGGGAACCCCTTTTGAGGATGCCTCCCTGGAAACGATCATCAAAAAAGCCGAGGGGGGAATATTCAACAACGGCGCCCAGGTATGGAACCATACCTTCTATTTTTCGCAATTCAGTCCTGAAGGAAGCCGGGAACCCAAAGGAGAACTGAAAGCGGCCATTGAAAAAAGTTTTGGCTCGTTTACCGAATTCAAGGACGCCTTTTCAAAAGCGGCTGCTACCCTGTTTGGCTCGGGTTGGGCCTGGCTGGTAAAAAAGGGATCGGACGGACTGGAGATCGTTCAGACATCGAATGCGGGGAACCCATTACGCGACGGAAAAACGCCGCTGCTTACCTGCGATGTGTGGGAGCATGCCTACTACCTCGACAAGCAGAATGCCCGGCCGAAGTACATTGAAGATTTCTGGAAGGTCGTTGACTGGGAGGTCATTGAAGCGCGTTTTTAAGGACTGATCAGAAAAGCCTGCCTGTGTCAGGTGCCCTCCACCGGCGACCCCGGGTATTCCCGGAAGGTCCCCGCCTTACGCCACAGGCAGAAAAACAGGCATTGCCGGGCTTCTCCGGCTGAAGCCAACCGGCAGCACACTAAGAAAAAATGCCCCGGAAACGTTTTTCCGGGGCATTTTTCATTTCCTGAGCCGTTGGTCCTTCCGGTCATTTCTCCCATAAACCTTCCATCTCTTCGAGGGTCTTCCCTTTGGTTTCGGGAACCATCTTCCAGACAAAAAGAAGTGAAAGCACACTCATCAGTCCGTAGAAACTGTAGGTAAAACCACCGCTGAATTCCATCATGGCAGGATAAGTGGATGAAATGAAATAGTTTGCTGCCCACATGGCAGCCACCGCAATGGCAACGGCTTTTCCCCTGATCTTGTTGGGAAAGATCTCAGCTATGAGCACCCAGGTGATGGGCCCCCACGACATCATGAACGAAGCGGTGTAAACAATGATGAACACCAGGGTTCCGATGCCGATAATCTCCAGAAAAGCGAGGGCTGCAATGGCAAACATCCCTGCGGCCATGCCGGCAGACCCGACCATAAGCAGCGGTTTGCGGCCCCATTTGTCCACCGTAAAAATGGCAACGACCGTAAAAATGACATTCACCAGTCCCATAATGACCGTCTGCATCAGCGAAGCATCCTTCCCGGCCCCCATGCTCTCAAAAATACGGGGGGCATAGTAAAGGGCCACGTTAATGCCCACAAACTGCTGAAATACCGAAAGCAAAATACCAATAATGATTACTTTCTTCCCGAAAGAGAACAGTTTGGGTGAAGCGTGGTGCTGAAGGCTCCCTTTTATTTCATCCAGGATCTCCCGGGCTCTTTGCCGGCCGTTGAGGCGGACCAGAATGGCCAGTGCCTTGTCGTTCCGGTTGGTAAGCGACAGGTACCGGGGCGTTTCAGGCACAAAAAACAGAAGAAGACCGAAAAGTCCGGCGGGGATGGTCTCGGAAAGAAACATCCGTCGCCAGCCAATGGAGTTGATCCACTCCAGCGATTGTCCGTTGGCAATGCCCCAGTTCACGAAATAGACTACCAGCATGCCGAAAATGATGGCAAACTGATTGAGGGAGACCAGGGTCCCGCGAATACGTGCCGGAGCGATTTCGCCAATGTACATGGGGCTAACGGCTGAAGCCAGGCCAACCCCGATGCCTCCGGTCACCCGGTAAAAATTGAACATGAGCAACAGTCCGGTGGTAGGTTCGCCCCGTTCAAAGAAGAGAAACTCCGGAAACCCCGAGCCTATGGCGGAAAGAAAAAACAGCAATGCGGAAAGAAGCAGTGTCTTCTTCCGGCCGAAACGGGAAGCCAGCACCCCCGACACCAATCCGCCGATGATGCATCCGATGAGGGCGCTCGAGGTGGTTAACCCGTGGATCAAAGCGTTCATTCCCTGGCTCTCCACCAGATAGGCCTGGATCGACTTCTCTGCCCCGGAGATCACAGCGGTATCGTACCCGAAAAGCAATCCTCCCAAAGTGGCTACAAACGTGAGGGCAATGACATAAAACCGGTTTTTCTTCATAAAATCAGATGTACATATTGATCAACTGCTCCCACATCTCCTGCTTGCTGCTGATACGCTCAGGCTCACCAATCTCTTTTGCCAGCTCCCGCATGTCTTCCAGGCTCAGTTTACCAGCCTCAAAGCCGGCACCGCTGCCAGAATCAAAAGAGGCATACCGCTTTTTCCGCAGGTCAAGGTAACCGGATTCATTCAGGATCCTGTCAGCGATCAGCAATGCACGGGCAAAAACATCCATTCCCGAAACATGGGCAATGAAAATATCCTCCAGGTCGGTGGAGGACCTCCGCGTTTTGGCATCGAAGTTGATCCCGCCGCTGGTAAAACCGCCGGCGCGGAGGATCTCCATCATAGCTTCAGTAACCTCATAGATGTTGGTCGGGAACTCATCGGTATCCCATCCATTCTGGTAGTCACCCTTGTTGGCATCAATGGAGCCGAGCAAACCGGCATCGGCTGCCATGCGAAGGTCATGAGTAAACGTGTGCCCGGCCAGCGTGGCATGGTTGACCTCCACATTGAGCTTAAAATCTTTATCCAGTCCGAAATGCCGGAGAAAACCAATGACAGTCTGGGCATCGTAGTCGTACTGGTGCTTGGTAGGTTCCATGGGCTTCGGTTCCACCAGAAAAGTTCCTTTGAATCCCTGTTTCCGGCCATAATCGCGGGCCATGCCCAGCATACGGGCCAGATGTTCAATTTCGCGTTTGGTATCGGTATTGTGCAGGGTCATGTACCCTTCACGCCCTCCCCAGAACACGTAATTGGTACCACCGAGCGCAATGGTGGCATCGATGGCATTCTTTATCTGAACGGCCACATTGGTCAGCACATTAAAATCGGGATTGGTCGCCGCGCCGTTCATGTAGCGGGGATTTGAAAAGACATTGGCCGTTCCCCACAACAGTTTTACGCCCGAAGCCTCCTGTTTTTGCCGGGCAATCTCCACCATCTTTTCCAGCCGCTTTTCAATTTCAAAAACGGTGCCGTCACCGGCCATATCCACATCATGAAAACAGTAATGGGGAATGGACATCTTGGTAATGAATTCAAAGGCTGCATCCATGCGCTCTTTTGCCGCATCGAGGGGATCGGAGGCACCATCCCAGGGGAATACCTGCGCGCCCGGACCAAAGGGATCTTCCCCCTTTCCGCAGAAGGTATGCCAGTAAGCCACGGCAAACCGGAGGTGTTCTTTCATGGTTTTTCCGCCGATCATCCGGTTTTCGTCGTACCACCTGAAAGCCAGTGGGTTCTTTGAATCGGGTCCTTCATATTTCACCGGACCGATTCCTTTAAAATATTCTTTGTTTCCTTTTAATACATCCATAACTTTTCAATTTATCGTATTTTAAATATATCAATAAAAACCATATCAAATTTAAGAACGGACTGAATCCTCCTGCACACCCCTGATGTTCGTTTGTTCGATTCACTTCGCACCAGAAGCTTTGCCCAGCCTGTTCTGATCATTCCTGACTGGCCAAAAGGACTGCTTTCCAGTGTTCATAGGCAGCCAGGTATTCCGCTCTTTTGGCGGTGCCGGGCTCGATGGTTTCCACCCGGGTCAGGTTGGAAAAAGCCTCGGCGGGGGAAGCGTAATATCCGGAACCGATGCCGGCCCCCCGTGCGGCACCGATGGAGCCGTCGGTATTGTATAATTCAATCGATGCCCCGGTGATGCCTGCAAGGGTTTCTCCAAAAACCGGACTGAGAAACATATTGGCCTTTCCTGCCCGGATCACCGAAGCGTTGATCCCGGTCTGCTGCATGATCTCCATTCCGTATTGAAATGAAAAAACGATTCCTTCCTGGGCAGCCCGCAGCATATGTCCTTTTTCATGAATATTGAAATGAATGCCGTTGAAAACAGAGCCAATGTTCCGGTTGTTCAGCACCCGTTCGGCACCGTTTCCAAAGGGCAATACGGCTAGTCCTTCAGAGCCGGTGGGCGCACCGGCGGCCAGGTCATTCATGGCTTCATAGGTCATATCCGCGCCCATCATTCTTTTCAGCCAGGCATTCAGGATTCCCGTCCCGTTGATGCAAAGCAACACTCCCAGGCGGGGAGCTTCAGGCGAATGATTCACATGGGCAAAAGTGTTCACACGTGACTCCGGATCGTATCTGACCGCATCACTGACCCCGTAAACCACCCCGCTGGTACCGGCAGTGGCGGCAATCTCCCCGGGTTGCAGGACATTCAGCGAAAGGGCATTGTTGGGCTGATCCCCCGCCCGGTAACTCACTTTTGTTTTGGGAGAAAGTCCCAGCTCGGCAGCTACCTCCGCAGTAAGCTGCCCCTGATCGGAAAATGCCGGCACAATGCCGGGAATAATATCGGTGGAAAAACCGTAATGATCAAAAAGCATCCGCGCCAGTTCGTTTTCCCGAAAATTCCACATGATGCCTTCAGACAGGCCGTTGACAGTGGTTTGGATCTCCCCGGTCAGCTTCATGGCAATGTAATCGCCGGGAAGCATGATCTTATAAACCTTCTCAAACAATTCCGGTTCATTCTCCTTCACCCATTTTAATTTGGAAGCCGTGAAATTCCCGGGCGAATTGAGCAGTCCGGCCAAACAGCGCTCCGCCCCGATCTGCTTAAAAGCCTCATCGCCAATGGGCGCTGCACGGCTGTCACACCAGATAATCGAAGGGCGGATCACTTGCTGATCGCGATCCACCATCACCAGCCCGTGCATTTGATACGATATGCCGATGGACCCGATCGCTTCGGGATCCACCCGGGATTCCTGCAGCACATCGGCAAGCGCCGCTTTCAGATTTTTCCACCAGGTTTCCGGTTCCTGTTCTGCCCAGCCCGCCTGGCGGGCAGTGATCTGCATTTCCTCTTTGGGCTGAAACGATGTGGCCACGCAGCGTCCACTCGCTCCGTCCATCAATGATACTTTCACCGATGAACTCCCGACATCAAATCCTAAAAGATACATATGATTTTGAATTTAGTTAATGCCTCAATCGAACTGTTCTGTTCTGGTATGCTGTAAAAGTAGTGGCAAAATTCATGGTTTACAAATCCGAAAAAATGTTATATAACACATCTAAACACAAGACACAGCTTTTTAAGCGTAAGCGACCGGCATCTGCTATCTTCAAACCTGCCGGCGGCAAAAGTTAAAGCGAAGGCCGCAGCTTCAGGGTGGTAGGGACTTCGAACGATACCGGGTCACCGGAAGTAACAAATTCGGCAGCTTTTCTGCCCATGAGTTCAAAATCGGTCGAGATCACGGAAATGCCGTCTTTCACATACTTCTTCATCGGGGTTTCATTATAGGAGATAACCCCTGCATCCTTCCCCGGTTCAAAGCCCTTTTCCGCACACTGATCGAGAAACCATGCCAGTGTGCGGTCGCTTACAAGAAAATACAAATCCCCCTTTTTTACCCGAAACTCTTCCACCGAATAAATCACCGAATGCTTCAGCCGGTAATCGCGGCAGAATTTTTCAAAATAGTCAATGGCTAACTTCGGATGATAGGTAAAAGGGGGATAGAAAAATATGAAACGTTCATATTTCCTTATCCTTTCAAGGTGTTTCTCCAGGCACGTGTATACAGGTTTCCCGAAATTCTGATAGACCGCTGAATGATTTCCGGCCGCATGCACATTCCAGTCGATCACCAGCAACTGTTCGGGGGGAATTCGCCGGGTGATCTCCGGAACTTTGGGGTGATCAAAATTCATGATGATGTACTTGCTGTACTTGCCCAGACTTTCGAGCACAATTTTTTCAAACACCCCGGGGTTGTAATGGTGAAAATGTAAATCGACACTGATACTGGCGGGAAGGTGCTTGAGGAAAGAGCCATACAGTACCTCTTTGTATGCCTTGAAGGTATCCAGAAACAAAAATACCCGGGTGATCTTTTTGGTAACAAAATAGCCCCGGTTGGGCACCGATTCAACCACTCCCTGCTTTTTAAGCTCGGCATATGCTTTGAAAACGGTGTCCCGCGACAGGTTGCATTCCTGCATGATCTGGTTGACCGAGGGTAGCATCTCCCCTGCCTTCAGCTGGTTCCGGCTGATGGAATCAACAATGGTATCCACCAGTTGCTGAAACTTCAAAACATTCGAGGTTTCGTCTATTTTAAACTGAAATTTGGTCATAAAACAATTCGTGTGCGCAATATATCCATTCTGTTCTGTTCTACAAATCTAATAAATTAAATGAAACGGGCATTGGTAGCCGGGGAACGGATTTCAATTCCGTTTCAGTGTTCCGGGGTTCTTGTGTAACATCGGTAAAAATTGGGATGATCCAAAAATCAGTTATAACTTCACCGGCGAGAAAAAAAACAAAAATGATGATTCGTGATCTCATAGAAAAGAACCGCAGTTACCGGCGATTCAGGCCGGATGTAACGATCAGCACCGAACAGATGGAACGCTGGATTGACCTGGCGAGGCTTTCTCCCAGTGCCAAAAATGTTCAGCCGCTCAAATTTGCCCTCATCAACACGGAAGCCACCTGCCAGAAAATCTTTCCCCATCTGGGATGGGCGGGTTACCTTACCGAATGGCCCGGACCTGCAGAAGATGAGCGTCCGCCGGCCTATATTGCCGTCCTCCACGACAATTCACTGGCGGATAAACGCTATTGCGATGACGGCATTGCCATGCAAAGCATCCTCCTGGGTGCGGTGGAAGATGGGTTCGGCGGTTGCATCATCGGCTCGGTAAATAAAAGCAAGGTCGGCGGAATCCTTCAGTTGCCCCCCCATCTAGAAATCCTCTGGCTGATCGCCCTGGGGAAACCTGCGGAAAAGGTGCAACTGGAGAAGGCTGAAAATAATCACATTGAATACTGGCGGGATGAAAACGATGTTCACCACGTTCCTAAAAGACCGTTAAATGAACTCATTTTTAAGCCCAGCGTTTAAGTCCCCGAGAAAATCCATTCCTGAAGAGAGTCAACAGGCAGTGGTTCACCCCCGGACAAACAGGGCTTTTATGATCTGCTGTGCCATTTTCGGGTTCTCTTTCAGCCGCCGGGTGCAGTAATTGAACCATTTTTTCCCGAAGGGCACATAAACGCGCATCAGGTGCCCCCGGTCAATAATGGACTGCCGCAGATCGGGCGTCACCCCGTAAAGCATCTGAAATTCATACATGCTTTTGGGAACCCCGAATTTTTCGATCAGCCGGAAGGCATTCTCCACAAGCCATTTATCGTGGGTGGCAATGCCCACATACATTTTGTTTTGAAACATGTACCCGAGGTCATCCAGAAAATGCTCGCGGATCTCCTGGCGCTTTTTGAAGGCAATCGCTTCAGGCTCCACATAAATCCCCTTGCACAACCGAAAGTTCAGGGGAGCAGATTCCGAATTCAGAACGCTGAGCTTTTCCAGATCATCCCGCGTCCGCCGCAGGTATGACTGCAATACCAGTCCCACGTTGTGCGGAAAATCCTCATGCAACTCCTTAAACAAATCGATCTCCGGGTCAACGCACTGGGAGTCTTCCATATCGATGCGCACAAAGTTATTTCCACGGGCAGCATGACTGACCACCTCATGGATATAACGGCTGCACATATCTTTATCAATAAGAAGCCCGAACATGGTGGGCTTAAGACTAAAATTCCCGATGATCCCTTCATCCAGAAACCGGGTGATGATATTGATGTAATCATTTTTATTTCTTTCCGCCTCCTCCGGCGTTTCGATAAACTCCCCCAAAAGGTCGATCGTCACCTCCATCCCTTTCTGATTAAGGGCTTTGGATACCCTAAGTCCATCCTCAACCGTCTCCCCCGCTATGTAACGGCCTGAAAACACCCATACCAGCTTTTCGGGCATGTAGGGCAAAGTGTTAGCAATCATTTGATTCAGCATGATTTTTCGTAATGGTTGTTGATACTATTTCATTAGTATAAAATTAAATTTAATATCTGTAATTCAATCAAGTATAAATTTCTCACATCACTTTTAAACAAGGCCCATGGAACTCGCATGAAATTTTATTCATCACCTTTTGTGATCTCCTGAACATGCTCGTTTCATTAGAATAAAATTAAATTTAATGATTGCATTTCAGTCAAGTATATATTTCTAACATCGTTTTTCACGGGGCCCATGGAACTCGCTTGTAACTTTATTCATAATCATTTGTGGTGTTAGCACCATGCTCGTTTCATTCGATTGTTCGATTCATTTTATGTATTCCGAAGGAAAAATAATGGATGCCGTTCCCAAAATCAAATATTCCTTGAGTATTTTTTTTTCGGTGTTCTTCTTTTTTGCTTCCGGAACAGAGCGGGATACCCTGCATATTAACACGCTCACGCGGCAAGCCTATAAAAATGCCAGAACAAATCCCCGGCTGAGCATCCGGAATGCGAAAAAAGCTTTATCGGCTGCCGGAGCGATGGCTTACCCCAAAGGCATCGCCGATGCAAACCTTGCCCTGGGAGCGGCTTACCTGGCCCGGTTCAATCCCGGCGACAGTGCTGCTTATTTTTATCATCGTGCGTTGGATGATTACACTCGCTTAAAAAACTTCAGAGGTATGGCACGCGCCTGTTACGGACTTTCCTTCCTTAATAATTTCAAGAGTTGCCCCGGAAAAGCCCTGACCTATGGAAACAAAAGTGTGGAATATTTTGAAAAAGCGGGAAGTCAGGCGGAAATCATGGCAGCACTGGAAGCGGTTATTTTTCTGGAAAAACAGAAAGGCCGCTATGAAAGGGCCCTGAAATTATCCGATAAGGCCATAACGATGGCCCGTTCAGTTAATGACACGCTTCACCAGGCCAATGCATTGAACAATAAAGGCAACGTTTTTAAGGATATGTTTTTATTCAATCAAGCCATTGATGCCTATTTTGAAGCATTTAAATTGTGGGAATTAAAAAAAGATACCGCCGGACTGGCCATTGCCTATGGCTCCATTGCCAATGCCTGTTTTTTTGAAGGCGACTATGAAAAATCGCTGGAGTACAATTTTAAAAAATTACCCCTTACCAAAAATGCCAGCAACCTCTGGGAAACCAATAAAACATTGAAAAACATTGCACTTTCCTTCAGCAAGTTAAATAAAACAGACAGCGCCCTTGTTTACATGAAGGAGAGCCTCGAAATTGCCCGTAAAATGAATTATCCCGAAGGCATGGCAAGTGGTTACAACAACCTGGCATCCGTTTTTCTGAGTCACGGAGATGCTGACTCCGCACTTTTTTACAGTTCGGAGGCCATTGCCATTTCCGAAAAAATAAAAAGCCCCGGGCTTGGGAAATATAAGCTGAACAAGGCAATGGCCCTGCACCGGCAGGAGGAATTCAGCAGTGCCCTCAAAGTTGCACAGGAGGCATATAACATGACAAAAGAAAAAAATGATAACCTCACACTCCGCGATGCTTCCTTTCTTTTGAGCGAAGTTTATTACAGCCTGGACCGCCGCGACCTCGCCTATCCGTTTCTTACGGAATACCTCAAATTAAACGACAGCATTTTGAATATGGAGTATATGCGGAAAGTGACCCGCCTTGATATCCAGCATGAATACA
>JAGYMR010000279.1 GCA_018400515.1 Tangfeifania sp. | reverse complement strand
ATATAAAACGTTTTCGGGAAAAAATGATCGATTCCACACATATTTTTCCCCATGCGGTTAACAAAGTTGCTGTTAAAATTGAAAATAAATGAAAAATTCAAAAATAAAAAAAGCCGTTATACTCGGTTCAGGAGCCCTGAAAATCGGGGAAGCAGGAGAATTTGACTACTCAGGCTCCCAGGCATTAAAGGCCCTGAAGGAGGAGGGCGTTGAAACCGTTCTGATCAATCCGAACATTGCGACCATTCAGACCTCGGAAGAGATTGCAGACAAAATCTACTTTCTGCCTGTCACCCCCCATTTTGTGGAAGAGGTCATAAAAAAGGAGCGTCCGCAGGGCATCTTGCTGGCTTTTGGCGGTCAGACCGCCCTCAACTGCGGTGTAAAATTATATGAATCAGGCGTTCTGGAAAAGTACAATGTAGAAGTGGTGGGCACGCCGGTCCAATCGATCATTGATACGGAAGACCGCCATATTTTTGCCGAAATGCTGGGAGAAATCGGCGTAAAGACCCCCAAAAGCATTGCCGCTTCCAACATGGAGGAAGCGCGTAAAGCCGCCTGTGAAATCGGTTTCCCCATCATTATCAGGGCCGCTTATACCCTCGGGGGCATGGGAAGCGGATTTTGCGAAAATGAAAAAGAGCTTGAAAACCTGGGGGCCAAAGCTTTATCCTATTCCCCTCAGATTTTGGTTGAAGAATCCATCAAAGGATGGAAAGAGGTGGAATACGAGGTGGTACGTGACCAGTACGACAACTGCGTAACGGTTTGCAACATGGAGAATTTCGACCCCCTGGGAATCCATACCGGCGAAAGCATTGTTGTAGCCCCCTCGCAAACCCTTTCCAACGCCGAATACCATAAACTCAGAGCCATTTCCATCAAGATCATCCGCCGGGTAGGTGTTATCGGCGAATGCAATGTGCAGTTTGCGCTTGACCCCCATTCGGAAGATTACCGCGTGATTGAGGTGAATGCCCGCCTCTCCCGCTCCTCTGCACTGGCTTCCAAAGCAACCGGCTATCCGCTGGCTTTCATTGCAGCCAAACTGGGACTGGGATACAGCCTGCACAAACTGAAAAATACCGTCACCAAAGTGACCACTGCAGCTTTTGAGCCCGCCCTGGATTACTGCGTCGTAAAAATTCCCCGCTGGGACTTAAACAAATTCATCGGGGTATCGAAAAACATCGGCAGCTCCATGAAAAGTGTGGGGGAGATCATGGCCATCGGCCGGACATTCGAAGAAGCCATTCAAAAAGGCATCCGGATGGTCGGGCTGGGGATGCACGGCTTTGTCGGCAATAAAGACAAGATCAACATCGAAGAGGTGGAATCGGAACTGGCCAATCCCACCGACCGCAGGATCTTCGCCATTGCCGAGGCCTTTAATAATGATTATACCATCGACGAACTCTATGAGAAGACCAAAATTGACCGCTGGTTCTTATACCGGCTGAAAAATATTTTTAACCTGAAAAGGGAACTGAAAAAATACCATGACCTCGAGACCCTGCCCATTGACCTGCTGAGGCTGGCAAAAAAAGCAGGATTCTCTGATTTCCAGATCGCCCGGCTTATTTTTGGCAGTCCGGATCACCGGATCCATGAAGACCTGTTAAAGGTGAGGGCCTTCCGGAAAGCCCGCGGGATCATCCCGTTTGTCAAACAGATTGACACGCTGGCAGGCGAATACCCCGCCCAGACCAATTACCTTTACCTGACCCATAACGGAAGCGAACACGACATTGATTTCTACAACGATCATCAATCGGTGGTCGTACTCGGATCGGGGGCTTACAGGATCGGCAGTTCGGTGGAATTTGACTGGTGCAGTGTCAACGCCATCAACACCATAAAAAAGGAGGGCTACCGGTCGGTGATGATCAACTACAACCCGGAAACCGTAAGTACCGACTATGACATCTGCGACCGGCTCTATTTTGATGAACTGAGTTTTGAGCGGGTGATGGACATCATCGACCTGGAAAATCCTTATGGCACCATCATTTCGATGGGGGGGCAGATCCCCAACAACCTGGCCATGAAACTGCACGGACAGGAGGTTCCGGTTCTGGGAACACCGCCCGTAAAAATTGACAATGCTGAAGACCGGGAGAAATTTTCCTCCCTGCTGGATGCATTAAACATTGACCAGCCCCGGTGGGCAAAGCTTTCCACCTACCAGGAGATCCATAAATTCATTGATGAAGTGGGCTACCCGGTGCTTATCCGCCCTTCCTACGTCCTTTCCGGGGCTGCGATGAATGTGGTCTCCAATCCCGACCAGCTGGAACATCTTCTTGAAATGGCTGCCAACGTTTCAAAAGAGCACCCCGTGGTGGTCAGCGAATTCATTGAGGAGGCCAAAGAGATCGAAATCGATGCCGTTGCCCGGGAGGGTGAGATCATTGCCTATGCCATCTCCGAACATGTGGAGTTTGCCGGCGTTCATTCAGGGGATGCAACCATCGTCTTCCCGCCTCAGAAGCTCTATATTGAAACCATTCGCAGGATCAAAAAAATCGCCCGTAAAATTGCCCGGGGCCTTGAAATTACCGGGCCCTTTAACATGCAGTTCCTGGCCAAAGATAACGACATCAAAGTCATTGAGTGCAACCTCCGGGCTTCACGCAGTTTCCCGTTCGTCTCAAAAGTAATGAAACTGAACCTGATCGAAATTGCCACCAAAGTGATGCTGGGCATTCCGGTGAAAAAACCCGATAAATCGTTGTTCGAACTGGATTACGTGGGAGTGAAAGCCCCCCAGTTCTCTTTTTCAAGGCTGCTGAATGCCGACCCTGTTTTGGGCGTTGATATGGCCTCCACAGGGGAAGTGGCCTGTATCGGGGAAAACTATTATGAAGCGGTACTAAAATCCATGCTATCGGTGGGATACAAAATGCCTGTAAAAAACATCCTCATTTCATCGGGCCCCTCCCGCTCAAAGGTTGAACTGCTGAAAAGCGCCAAAATGTTGCAGGAACGGGGTTATAACCTCTTCGCCACCGAAGGGACCTCCCGGTTTTTTGCCGACAACGGGATAAAAAACACCCTGCTTCACTGGCCTGATGAAGAGGACCGTCAACCCAATACCATCGAATATATCCGGAAAAAGAAAATTGACCTGGTCATAAACATTCCGAAAAACTATACGAAAAGGGAGTTGAAAAACGGCTATAAAATCCGGAGAAACGCTGTTGACTTTAATATCCCGTTAATTACCAATGCAAGAGTGGCCAGTGCTTTTATTTATGGCATCTGTAAGTACCGGATCGAAGACATAGAGATCAAGAGCTGGGACCAGTATTAAGCAAAAACGAATGACACCGGCATCCGCGCTTATCAGTTTAAAACAATTTTAAAATTCAGAAAGAATTTTTTCTTCCCGGGGGCGACATCCGAAGGGTCAGGAATAAAAAAGCCCAAAGTGACATGCCGCACTGCATTGCCCTGTTCATTTTCTGCTTTTTTATAAACCCCCGGATTTAAATTCAATTTCATGGCTCGATGC
>JAGYMR010000278.1 GCA_018400515.1 Tangfeifania sp. | reverse complement strand
TGAATATAAAAAAAAAATTTAAAGGCAGCCCTTCCCTGAAAAAAACTTGCTCAATATTTTTCCGGTGGTGCCGCGGTTTGCTGAGGTCTCCAACAAACATTTCTCCCTACCAACCGGGAGGAGCCTTTACAATAAAATACAGGCGTAATACCAGAACTTCCCGGACATCCGGCTAACGGAAACCGGTGAGACATAAATTTCTTCAAGGCCCTGCTGCTTCTACCCGAACGGATCCTTTTCAGGAAACATCTTCCGGGACCGCCTCTTTCCACCATTCGCGGATGCGCTGGATTAGACGGGTTGTCTTTTCGGGATTGGCATCCGCCAGGTCTTTTTTTTCCTCCGGGTCAGCCGTAACATGATACAACTCGGGGGTGGTTCCGGTATCATTCCTTCCGGAAGGAAGAATCAGTTTCCATTCCCCTTCAATGACATAGGTATATTTGAGGCTGGCAAGGGGTTTCTCAATGTCCACGGCATCATGGGTGTAAGTGGCCCCGAAAACCGCATCCCGTTTTTCGAGGGCTTCCCGGTCAAGGAGGCTGATCCCCTGCATATCCGGAGTTGGCTCACACCCGCAGGCTCTTAGGATGGTTGGCGCCAGGTCAATGCTGTTCACCAGGGTGGTTTCATCCATGCGGGGAGTGATATGTCCGGGCCACCGGATCATGACGGGGGTACGGATCCCGCCTTCGTACGAGGTTCTTTTGGACCGTTCAGCATATCCGCTGTTGTCAGGCCGCTGGATCCAGCCATTGTCACAAATATACAATACCAGCGTATTGTCAGCGACCCCTTTTTCATCGAGATAATCCAGAAGCTCCCCGCAGGTTTCATCAAACCATTCGCAGTTGGCCCAGTACCGGGCAATATGAATGGAGTCCATTTTTTCCCGGTATTTTTCCAGCAAACGTTCCGGGGGATTATGGGGGCGGTGGGGCAGGAAAGGGGCATACCACAGAAAAAAGGGATGATTCTCCGGATCATTGACAAACCGGTAAATAGGCTCCATGGTCTCGCGACCAATTTTCAACCCTTCATCCCCGTGCCTGCCGCCGCGGTCCATATCGCCGTGGGTCATTCCATCGGTAAACTCCCCGTTGCTGTAATGGCCCATCCACCATTTGCCTGTTTGCAGGCTGCTGTAATCCCGGTTTTTCAATTTTCCCGGGATCGTCGGATGGGCTTTAAATTGGGCAATTACCTGCTCCCTCAGCTGGCGGCGCTCTTCAGACCAGCCCCGGGTATTGGCATCCATGCCTGTTGTAGAGGGGGGATCGTTGCTGGTCTTTTTATGCTGGTGGGGATGAAGCCCTGTTATAATCGATGCCAGGGAAGGCCCGCACAAAGGAGAATTCACATAGCCCCGGGTAAACACACAACCGGTACGGGCCAGTTTATCAAGATTGGGTGTCTCAATGGCCGGGTGTCCCATGAAACCATAATCGCCCCACCCCTGGTCATCCGAAATGATCAGGACTATGTTAGGCAGCGACTTATCCTTGTCCCCCATGCAACCCCAAAGCATCACGCCGCCGGTTCCGGCCAGCATCTGACCAATGAATGTTCTTCTGTCATACGATTTTTCCGGATTGTTGCCTGCAGAAAATGAATCCATTTCTGTTACCTTCTTTTAACGTTTTTATTCCTGAAAATGAATCTGTTTTTTATACTGTTCGACATAGGGAACCAGCAGGTTGCGTTTCTCCGCGGGAGCGTCTTCAAAATAGGTCCCCCCCATATAGAAACAGGCATAGCCTCCTGAAACGATCCCCCAGATACCCGCTTTAGTCAGGTCCAGGGTTTCGGCCCCGTCCTGAAGCTGGGAAACAACCGAGGCAATGACCCCGCCGGCAAAATTGTCACCACAGCCGGTGGTATCCCCCGAATGCCCTTTTCGCAACTCTTCTGAAACGGCCGCAGAAACGGGCATTTCATGATCATCGATGGCCTGGAAGAGCCCGCCCCCTGAAAACATCCGGATATTTTTAGAACCATTGGTGACAATAACGGCCCCTGTTCCTGCTTCACGGAAGAACCGGAGGGCATCCTCCAGGGTAGTTTTCCCACTCAGGCGAAGGGCTTCCTCCATATCGGTAATTAACAGGTCAATATTCCGGTAGCTCTCATCGCTTTCACCCAACGGCCATTTGCCCGACGGATTGGCTTTCTCATTCCGGAAATCAAAAACCGTGTTCACAATGGTAATGCACCCCTTTGATTTTGACTTCTGCAGCAATCCGGTTAAGTGGTCGTGAATATGGGGTACAAGGGCTGTTCCGCCAAAGACAACCACATCGGAAGCAAAGAAATCATCGTCCAGGTCATCCGGGGTATAGTCCCACGCAGCACCGATCGAATTGATAAATATTCGTTCGCCATGCCCGCTGTCGTAAGAAGGATCGGAAAGCACGATGGTCGAAGGGGTCATTCTTCCGGTCCGTTTATAATGGCTGATATCCACGGGTGTTTTCCGGAGGGAGGCGACCAGGTAGTCGCCAAACTCATCTTTCCCGCCCCCGCCGTAGAAACGGTAGGTGCAGTCTGTTTCTTCGGCCATCTGGGCAGCATGGATCATCGCCACAATACAGGGCCCCCCGATATTGATCTTATCCGGCGCTTTCCCTTTGGTAATTTCTTTGAGCGTAGCCTGAAAATCCTTTTTTCCGAAGGTTTCAAACTCCTCCTTAAATACAAGATGGCCCGGAGTCAGGCCTCCATCCCCTTTCTCCCGTGACAGCCACCGGGAAAATTCATCCGAGTTAAAGGAAATGTGGTTGTAGAGCCGGTCCACCAGGCAACAGCCAACTCCGGAAACCGTTAGTTTTTTGGTCATAACAATAAAAATTTAAAACGTTCAGTAAGACAGCCAGGGGGTAAAACCTTTTTTCTTTGTTTTCCGTTCCGGATACCGGCTAGCTCTTTAAAAATTTATCATAATCGGCTGCCAGCAGGTGCAGGGGTTCCTCATCCTCGTCAATGACAGGAAACCGTCCCAGGGATTCATTAAAACAATTATCGGTCGCATCATCATTTACTGCACTGACCTCCCCCACCAGAACTTTTCCCTTGCCGGACTCCCCGTAAAAACGGTGGTACATGTGTTGTTCCAGGCAAATACTCTCCCCGGGGGTCAGGATCACTTTTCCGCCCGCTTCAACGGTCCCTTTGATCCCGTCCTTTTTAAAGGTAACGGGGGTATCATCCAGTGTCTCCCCGGATGTGGCATTGTAAAGCTCAATGACCAGGTTCCCCCCTCCCCGGTTAATGATGTCCTCCATCTTATGCCAATGGAAATGCATCGGGGTTTCCTGATTCTCTTCAACAATCATGATTTTTTCGGCATACGGTTTTTTATCCCGCTCCAGATTTCCGTTACGGATGGTAAAAAGAAACAACCCTCTTTTGTGGAAATCCCCTGAGCCAAAGTCGGTAATGTCCCACCCAAGCATGTTTTCAATAATTTCACTTGTATCGGCTTTTGTCTTCTTCCAGTCATCCAGGCTCCAGTAGGCCCATGG
>JAGYMR010000277.1 GCA_018400515.1 Tangfeifania sp. | reverse complement strand
ACAATGTTACCCCGATGACATCCGGGTAGAATTTTTTTTAAGAACCATTTTTTCCTCATTGCATCCATTCACACGTTCTTCAAAACTACTTTTTATCCGGGAAATAAAAGTTGACATTTGTTTTCAGAAAAGGTTTCAATTTTAGATATCATATTTTTGAAATTAGATAATTTTGAAACAGCAATAAAAGTAGGGATTTGTGAAGAAAGAATAAGAGATTCAGGCTTCAGATTGATGGAATTGCATTAAATTTGTTTCCTCCGGATGGTTGAAAGGAACGAGTGGACAACCGTTTGGATAACTACATGGAAGGTCGATCAACCTAATTTAAAAATTATAAAATGGTTTTATCCTTTACAAAAATCAGACTGTTTGTTTTCTTCCTGTTTTGTATATACACAGGAATGGGACAGGATGCACGAATGGATGCATTCATTGACGATTTAATGGGCAAAATGACGCTTGACGAGAAGCTGGGACAACTCAATTTATCCTCCGGAAATACGGGTGCAGTTTTGGCGGGAGGCGGTGATTTAAGTGAAAGAGTTAAAAACGGAGAAATAGGAGCCACCGGGGGCTCTACCTTTGATGCCATAAAGGCCATCCAGGATGCAGCCCTGGAATCGCGGTTAAAAATACCGGTATTGATTGGTTTGGATGTCATCCATGGCTACAAAACGATCTTTCCTATTCCTCTGGGATTATCGAGTACCTGGGATATTTCCCTGATTGAAAAGAGTGCCCGCATTGCTGCTACCGAAGCTACTGCTTCCGGAGTATGCTGGACCTATTCGCCGATGGTTGATATAGCCCGGGATCCACGGTGGGGTCGTGTGGCAGAAGGAGCGGGGGAAGATCCCTGGTGGGGCTCCCAGATGGCAAAAGCCCTGGTGCGTGGATACCAGGGAGAGGATCTGTCGAAAGAGAATACCCTGATGGCGTGCGTAAAACACTTTGCTTTGTATGGAGCTGCAGAAGCGGGGAGAGATTACAATACCGTGGATATGAGCCATCTGACGATGTTCAACTATTACCTGCCTCCCTACAAGGCAGCTTTCGATGAAGGGGCTGGAAGCGGAATGTCATCGTTTAATGTGATCGACGGCATTCCGGCAACCGCCAATACGTGGTTGATGACCGATGTGCTGCGTGACCGGTGGGGCTTTGATGGTTTTGTGGTTACCGATTATACCTCCATAAACGAAATGACAAACCACGGACTGGGGGATCTGAAAACAGTGTCTGCATTGGCCCTGAAAGCCGGTATCGACATGGATATGCAGGGGCTGGCGTTTATCGGAACCCTGAAAGAATCGCTCGCGGAAGGACGGGTAAGCATGGAACATATCGACCGGGCATGCTGCCGTGTTCTGGAAGCCAAATACAAACTGGGATTGTTTGAGGATCCCTACAAATATTTGGATGAAAACCGTGTTGAAACGGAAGTTCTGACCGGGGCAAACCTGAAGGCAGCACGTGAGATCGCAGCCCGCTCAATGGTGCTCCTGAAAAATGAAGGTTCGATCCTGCCGCTTCAGAAAAAAGGAAAAATAGCGGTGGTGGGACCGCTGGCAGATGCCAAGGCAGACCTCCTGGGTACCTGGGTTATGTTTCGTGAGGAAGCATACATCTCTTCGGTTGTGGAGGGAATAAAACATGTAGGGGGAGATGCCGTTGAAGTGGTCACCGCCAAAGGAGCCAACATTACGGACGATCCCTACCTGAAGGAAGAATTAAAATCACCCTATGCCGCTTTTCTGGGCGTCCGGATGGAAGAGGAGGCTCAAACACCGGAGGAACTCATCGAAGAAGCTTTGCAGGTGTCATCCGATGCCGATGCAATTATTGCCGTACTGGGTGAGTCGGCAGCCATGTCGGGAGAGGCAGCCAGTCGTGCAGATATCGGTATTCCGGAAAGCCAGAGAGCTTTGTTGGAAACCCTTTTAGAAACGGGAAAACCTGTCGTTCTGGTACTGATCAACGGACGTCCCCTCACCTTATCCTGGGAGAACGATCACGTTCCGGCTATTCTGGAAGCCTGGGCTCCGGGAACAGAAGGTGGCAATGCCATCGCCGATGTTCTCTTTGGGGATTACAACCCGGCAGGAAAACTGACCATGACGTTTCCGCGAAGCGTGGGACAGATCCCCATCTATTACAACCATTTAAATACCGGACGCCCTTTCGATGCGGCCAACAAATTTACATCCAAATACCTCGATATACCCAATGAGCCGCTGTACCCGTTTGGTTATGGACTGAGCTATACAACATTTGCATATAGCGATATATCGCTGAATAAAACCGAACTCAGAGGAAACGAGGTTCTGGAAGCATCGGTAACGGTCAAAAATACCGGTGACAGGGCGGGCGAAGAGGTGGTTCAGCTTTATATCGGTGATCCGGTCGCCAGTATTTCACGTCCGGGAAAAGAACTGAAGAATTTCAAAAAAGTGTTGCTCCGGCCCGGCGAAGAACAGGTCGTAACCTTTCATGTCACACCCGGTGATTTGAAATTCTATAATTCCGATCTGGTTTACGACTGGGAGCCCGGAGCCTTTAAAATGTATATTGGCACTTCCTCAGCGGAGGTCAAAGAAGCCGGTTTTCACTGGGAGAAATAAAAAAAATCGAAAAAAAACAGGCCAACTTATTGTTTTTCAAGTTCCATCTGTATTTTTTGAATTTCTTTGTTTTCAGGATTCAGTTTCAGGGCTTTTTTAAAATTTGAAATGGCAGCTTCTGTATTCCCTGATGCTTGATAGGCTTTTGCCAGATATTCGAAAGCTTTGCATGAAGATAACGATGATTGAAATTTTAAATTTTCCCATGGTTTTTTTCCTTAACATGAATTAATTGATGTTGCCGGTTTTTATTTTTATTTCAGCCCTTTTTAATCCGGGAGACGTAGCGGTAATGGTAATCTCTCCATTTTCGCCGGATTTTGATTGCACGATGGCCAGGACAAGCCCGTTAAATGCTTTTCTTTCATGCGAAGGAAAGGGAACCCTGTTTGTTGGATCGCCGTTATCGGTTGCAACAATTTTCCCCGGGCCTTTGATTTCAAATAACACCGTATTTGCTGCATCCGGAACAGGAAGTCCGTTTTTATCCCTTACCTGAACCGTAATAAAAGAAAGATCTTTCCCGTCGGCCACAAGGGTTGTTCTGTCAGCCCTTGCTTGCAGAAAGGCTGGTTTTTCTGTTGTTTTTACAACATCCTCAGCCCATTTTACTCCGTTTTTATAAGCCACTGCTTTTAATTCCCCGGGTTCATATTTCACATCGTCCCAGCGAAGCCGGTATTCAAATTGACCTTTCTTTTTGCGTCCCAGTGATTTTCCATTCAGGAACAGTTCCGTTTCGTTGCCTGAGGTAAATACATGTACCGGTGTGATTTTCCCCTTGCGTTCCGGCCAGTTCCAGTGGGGCAGGATATGAGCCATCGGGTAATCCGGACGCCAGCGTGCTTGATACAGGTAAAACCGGTCTTTTTTAAACCCGGCCAGATCGATGATCCCTGAAT
>JAGYMR010000276.1 GCA_018400515.1 Tangfeifania sp. | reverse complement strand
ACAAAGGAAATTTTGCTGAAAACTATTCAAATAAGGGAATTCTGCGTTTCACGAACCCCTGATAAAAAAAGGTATCCCACCACTCTTTGCCATTTTATCTTGAAACTACAGGTGAATTGATTAATTTTGGAAGAAATTGAACCATGCATCACACAGAAAAAAAATATTTTGCACATGAAACAGCCGTTATTGACCCGGATTGCAGCATTGGTGCAGGAACAAAAATATGGCATTTCTCGCACATGATGTCCCACTGTACCATTGGCAAAAACTGTAACATCGGGCAGAATGTAGTCGTTTCACCCGGTGTTGTTTTGGGCAAAAACGTGAAAGTGCAAAACAACGTTTCCGTTTATACCGGGGTAACCTGCGACGATGATGTTTTCCTGGGCCCCTCCATGGTATTTACCAACGTTGTAAACCCCCGCTCGGCTGTGAACCGCCAAAGCGAATATATCAAAACCCATGTCGGCCGGGGAGCCACCATCGGTGCCAATGCCACGATCGTGTGCGGAAACAATATCGGACAGTTTGCCTTTATAGGCGCCGGTGCCGTTGTCACCAAACCCGTCGCCGCTTACGCCCTGGTAACAGGAAACCCCGCCCACCAAACCGGCTGGATGAGCGAATACGGACATAAACTACTTTTTAATGCGGAAAGGAAAGCTACCTGCCCTGAAAGTGGAGAAGTTTATTTGCTGGAAAACAATCAGGTAAGGAAGTTAACCGAATGACACGACTTTAACACAAAATTTCTTCCGGCCGAAGTTGACTCACCAAATATTCACAAAAGATAATAAGAAAACAATATTACAAAATGAGCAACTTCCTATTGATTGGCGCTGCCGGCTACATCGCCCCCCGCCACCTCAAAGCCATCAAAGAAACCAACAACCACCTCGTGGCCGCCCTCGACCCTTACGATGGCGTAGGCATCCTGGACAACTATTTTCCCAATGCTGACTTCTTCACCGAGTTTGAGCGGTTCGACCGCCATGTGGATAAACTCCGCCGGAAAGGCACAAGCATCGATTACGTGAGCATCTGCTCGCCCAATTTTTTACACGACGCCCACATCCGGTTCGGAATGCGCACCGGGGCCGATGTAATCTGCGAAAAACCCATCGTACTCAACCCCTGGAACATCGACGCCCTCAAACAGCTTGAGGAAGAAACAGGCAAAAACATTTACAATATATTGCAGCTGCGGCTTCACCCCAGTGTGGTGGAACTCAAGAAAAAGATCGACCGCGGCGATCCCGAAAAAGTCTACGATGTGGATCTCACCTACATCACCTCCCGCGGCCACTGGTATTATACCAGCTGGAAAGGCGACACCTCCAAATCCGGCGGTGTGGCCACCAACATCGGCGTTCATTTTTTCGATATGCTCACCTGGATATTCGGGGGCATCAAAGAGAATATCGTCCACCTGCACGAGCACGACCGTGCGGCCGGGTACCTGAAGCTGGCAAAAGCGCGTGTCCGCTGGTTTCTCAGCATCAATGCCGACACCCTGCCCCCGGAGGTAAAGGAAAAAGGCATGCGCACCTACCGCTCCATCAACATCGGAGGCGATGAATTTGAGTTCAGCGGAGGCTTTGCCGAACTGCACACCCGCAGCTACGAACACATCCTCAGCGGCAACGGCTTCCGCATCAGCGAAGCAGAGAAGGTCATCAAAACCGTTCATGCTATCCGGAATGCCACACCTGCAGGACTTACCGGAAACTATCACCCCTTCGCAAAAATTCCGCTGGCCCCACATCCATTTAAAGAAAACTGAACCAAAAATAATGAAAGAACTAAAACCCCTACCCGGATTTAGTGTTACAGCACTGCTTTTTCTGCTTTTTTTTACCTCCTGTAATCCGGTAATATCCCAATTCAGCCAGCATGCATATAAGGAAACGACATCACTGAAAGTGGATGCGTTGCTGCTGATGGACAAAGCAACCGAAAACTATGAAAAGCACCGGGAAGAAGCAGATTTACTCCACCGGAACCTGATGAAGCTAATGGAGTATGAGCGGAACCGCCCATTAAACCAAGTCACCCGCGATATGTGGGAGATACTCACCGACCCGGAAGGAAACCTGCTCGGGAGCTTTCTGAAGCGCTGGGAAAACCAGGGACCGCAGAATGCTGCTTACATTGTACAGAAAAAGAAACAGGTGGGCAACGCTTTCGACCAGATTGCCCAACTGGAAAGCAAGAAGACCAAACCGGAAGACCTTACAGCTCCCTGAGCAGCAACCAAAATAAACCCCTTTGTTGAACCCAAAACATAACAACCATGACGCAAAAAATTGAATGGAACAACCTGTTTGACACCCTCAGAAAGGAAATCACCACCCTGGCCGGAAACACCCTTACCGGCTATGCCCGGGAAGCCACTGCGGACGCGAAGGACTTTCTGGACACAAGCAAAGCCGATCTGAAAAACTGGGTCACCCTTTACGCCCAGGGAAACATCAGCAAAGACGACCTCCGGGACCTGATCCTCGGACAAAAAGACCTTTCCCAAATGGTAGCCCTCAAACAAGCCGGACTGGCACAGATAAGCATTGACAGATTCCGGAATGCAATGATCGAAAAAGTGGTCACGACAATCACCGGAACCCTCTTTTAAAATGCTCTCCGCCCGGGTATAACCAGCACCCGATTTTAGGCAGGTGAAGGCTTCAGCCCTGCAGGTTACCCCGTATTGCCCGTGCCCGTTGTTTTCCGGTGCCAAAATCTAATACAAACCGGTAGAACCAGCCTATCTTTTTGAAAACGGCAGACTGCTGTTAAGGGTTTTCTTATTCTTTTTTCTGAAATCAAACCGGAAACTGATGCCTGCACTGATAAACAGAAAGTTATTGACCGTGTTGGGCGAATAGTAAAATAATTTATAAGGCCGGTACAGATCCTGCATGGTATCTGCACTGCGGTTATATTCTGCCATGGCTGTCAGCCGGACATTCCGGTTCAGTTTGTAGGTGATGCCGGCACCAATGGCAGTAATGACCGCTATATTACCCAGAAAATCGGTGCCTGCCTGCTCGCCGGCATATCCCAGCCTTTTGTTATTGAGTGAAAGCGCACCAATTTTATGCTGAAGGAAAAAATTCATGGGATCTTCCTCTTCCCTTTCCCGAAAATAATACGACAGAATAAAATTATGGCCCATTCCCTGTGTTAATACTTCCACCTCCTCCATCATTGTTTCCGTACTTTTGGGCTTGGCATAGCCTCTGATCCGCATATAATCAAACTGATACCCCACTTCGAAGTGCTTCGTGGCCATCTTGCGGAGGGCGGCGATAGCAGCCAGGCCCGGACGGCCTGAGGGAATATTGACGTTATTGAGGTTTTCAAGGTACTTCTCCGGGACTTCCGAGAAGAGTACACCCGTTCCTGTCCGTAATTCCAGTTTCCATCCCTCACCTGCCCCGGCATAATTTACCCGGAAGGTTTGTGCACCAAGGAAATGGGTTAAATGCATCAAAAACAGCATAAAGAAAATCCCTGCTCCCGGAATTTTTTTTCTCATACACACCAACTCTTTTCCATTATTTTAAAATGCCGGC
>JAGYMR010000275.1 GCA_018400515.1 Tangfeifania sp. | reverse complement strand
CGCCAGCCACCGTTCTCATAGAAACAGAATCCAATGATAACAATGCCTGCCTGGCTTTCGATGGTTCCGTCGACTACCCCGTTGTCTTCGGAGAAACACTTCATGCTGCAGAAACCTTTCGTTTCGATCGTTAAGGATGCAGGGTCGGTCCATGATTTTGTGCCATGGCAGAGCTTCACATTGTCGGAGGTGATCTCGCCATCATCGTTCATGGTGGTTCCGCTGTTAGCGCTCAGCAACAGGGGCCGGTTCTTGGCTTTGAAAAGGATCTTGGCTTCGGCTTTGACCCCTGCGTTGCAGTCGGTTGAGAACTCGCTGTCAAACCATTTGGATGCGCCCCAGGTTCCAATCCCCGCTGCGATACCTGCCACAGGACCACCCAAAAGTGTTGAAGCAACAATGATCGAGATGTCCCGGGTATATTTCATTGCTGTCAGTAAGGTCCGGTGATTGGCCACCGGATCGATCCCGTTGGTCCAGGTTTGCACGACACCCCCCGCGGCACCAACAACAAATGAACTGCAACCTTCCCCGGTGGAAACCGAGAGGTTATGGTTTCCGCTGGTATTTGCTTCGGTGGATAGTTCTTCGGTGGACCACACCCATTCGGAACTGCTGTCAGAAGATACCAGTATGTGTTTGCAGATGGCATTGCAATAAGCGGATACTACATCGAGGTAACCGATGGAGCTGGCAGATGCAGGCAACCTGGAACGGATGAAAGAATTCTGGTTGCTTTCATTTATAGTTGGGACATTTTCATAGATGGAATCCAGTACCTGCCGTTTTTTTTCATCAAGGTAATTTTCGGAAATTTCAAGTTCTGATTGGGGGTTGCTGTGCGTGGCTGACCGGGAGATATTGCAGCAATCTTCCGTTTCGGAAGGCGGCTCTTCCTCCTCAGGCACTGCCGGCCGCTCGCCTTCTGAACCCTTTGAAACGGGTTCGTCAGCCTGTTCGGTAAGCAGCGGGGGACCAATTTTTCCCATGATGGAGAATCCTCCTCTGCTGGTGGCTGTTACATTTAAATCGTAGTCGAAGGTTCCCTCCGCTGTCCGGTTTTCCGGCCGGATGATGATTTCCCGGGCATTCCCCCCCTCCATATCGATGCTGGCCGGCGTCAGGTTGGATAATTCAAGGGGCACTGCTGTTTCGAGGCCTTCAAGACCGCTGACCTTCAAATGAACCTGGGTTTGTTCCCCTTTCATCAGGTTTAACTTATCGGCTGTCATGTCCAGTTTAACCACGTGGGTCTGGTCCTTCAGCGTAAAGGCATCCTCCTTCATTTCAAGGTCCACAGGCCCGGAAAGCTCTTCGGGAGTTTCAAAAAACAGTTCCCCGGGTGATTCAGCCAGTACCTCCGCCTCGGTATCGTTTAGCCGGACAGCAGATGAGGTGAAGTCACCATCAAAAACCCCGGTGATCATTTCCGGTTCCCCGGCCCGGAGATAGGGCGGAACGGAAAAATCCTGTTCTTTCAGTGCATCCGGAAGGGAGATATTTCGTGGGGAGGGATTGGCAGTGACCGGTGTCTTTGCCATTATTTTTTCCCGGCCCCCGGTTAATAAAAAGTTTACGTTCCCTTTCGGAATTTTTTTGGGTAAAGTCCAACTTCCCTTTTTGTTTTTTACCGGTTGCCCCTTTTCTTTTTTCTTTTTATCCTTTTTCTTTTCTTCAATTTCAACTACATAACCGTTCAGAACGTTCCGGTTTTTTGTGATCTGCCGTTCGTTTTTACCTTTTGGCTTGGTTACCACCGTCCCGGAGATAACATCGCCTGCATGGATTGATTCCGGGATCGTTACCTCCACCTTCCCGTTTTTGGTTTCGAAGGTGACCGTTGTTAATCCGTTCTGTTTCTTGTTCGTTTTTGTTTCAGGCTGGGCCTGCAGCGAACCGTGAAGTCCAAAGCATATAAACCACACGGCAACCAGGGGTGGATAAATTTTTTTCATAAACCAGGGATTAATGATAAAATATAATTGTTTTTCAATATAAAGCATATTTTCCTTAAATACAATGTTTTGTAGCGGGCATGTTCTTTTTTAATATACAAAAAATCAGAAGCAATGTTTTGTTATCCTTAAAAACATAGGTATTTTCGTATGTAAATTATACCAATAAAAACATGGATATTTTAAGAAAAACATTGATCGGAACGCTTTTTTTGGGAAGCGGACTGACAACCTTTCCGGCGGAACCTCCGGCGGAAAAACCCAATGTGCTAATTATTTATACCGATGATCAGGGCGCCATTGACCTGAATTGTTTTGGCGCCAACGACCTTGTGACCCCCCATATGGATCAATTGGTAAAAAGCGGGATTAAATTCACCCGGTTTTACGGGGCGCCGATTTGTTCCCCTTCGCGCGCAGGCTTACTTACCGGGAAAACTCCCCAGCGGGCGGGTGTTCCCGGAAATGTGAGTTCACTTTCCGAAGAGGCGGGAATGCCTTCCGCGCAGTATACCCTGGCCGAAATGTTCAAAGATGCCGGTTACCGGACGGGCCATATCGGGAAATGGCATTTGGGGCACGGAAAGGACAAACAGCCCAACGCGCAGGGATTCGATTATTCCTTTGGCCACTTTGTGGGCTGCATCGATAATTATTCACATTTCTTTTATTGGGCCGGCCCCAACAGGCATGATTTGTACCGCAACGGCAAGGAGGTTTTTTATCCCGGTGAATTTTTTCCTGATCTCATGGTCCGGGAAGCTTCTTCCTTTCTAGAAAAAAACAAAAACGAACCGTTTTTTATGTATTTTGCCCTGAATACGCCTCACTATCCCTATCAGGGATCGCCCGAATGGCTGGAATATTACCGTGAAAAGGGAGTGGCATATCCCCGTGATTTGTATGCAGCTTTTCTTTCCACACAGGATGAGAAAATCGGGGAATTGATTCAAAAGCTGGAAGAATTAGGGTTGTATGAAAATACCATTGTGGTTTTTCAGTCGGATAATGGCTATTCTACGGAGGAACGTGCTCATTTTGGCGGCGGCAGCGCAGGTATTCTCCGGGGCAATAAATTCAGCCTGTTTGAAGGGGGGATCCGCGTACCGGCTTCGATCAGCTGGCCCGCCCGCTTAAAAAGCGGTCAGGTTCGGGATCAGGTTGCTGTCAATGGCGACTGGATGCCTACCCTTGCCGAGTTGTGCGGGATTGATCTGGACACAGGCGACCTGGATGGGAAAAGCCTTGTTCCGGTGATTGAAGATACAAACGCCGAAAGCCGTCATGCTGATGGGTTTTGCTGGGAAAACGGGAGCCACTGGGCCGCCCGGAAAGGGGACTGGAAACTGCTGGGAAACCCATTCATCCTTGGGGAAAAATTTGCTCCTGAAGATTCCCTTTTTCTGGTGAACCTGAGTACTGATCCGGGAGAAAAGGACAACCTGGCCCGCAAGCATCCTGAAAAAGTGAAAGCATTGAAAGCCCAGTATCAAAAGTGGCTTGAAAAAAATCGTTGAATCTTCGCATTTATCATTTAAAATTTTAACTGGTGACAGTTAATTTGACCCGCTGATAAACGGAAGAACGCTCGGAAATTTCCCGTGTTCATCCACAGAATGGGTCAGCAATGTATGACAGGAT
>JAGYMR010000274.1 GCA_018400515.1 Tangfeifania sp. | reverse complement strand
GTTGAAGTTTCTCTATCTTTTTTTGTTTACCGGCAGGATCCATCTTCAGAGGGTCCCCGGACAGGGGGCATCCCGTCCCTTATCGCTCCTGTTAACCTTCCGGAATGAAGCAGAAAATCTAAGAAAACATGTGCCCCCGTTGTTGCTTTTACTCCCTTCGGATGTTGAGGTGGTGGCGGTGGATGATTTTTCACAGGACGCTTCCTTGTCGGTGCTGGGCACACTGAAACTTGAAAACCGGGCGTTGAAAATTTCCTCGCTGAACCAAGAAACAAGGCATTCGGAAAAGATGGCCCGAAACATTGCCCTGAAGGCCGCCGGGCATTCCTGGGTGATGTCCATACCCCCTGCGGCCACTGGCATCGATACCCGGTGGCTCCACCAAATCACCTCCCGTTTAAGTGATGGAAAAGATGTGGTGGTTGGCTATTCCACAATTAAGGCGGAAAAGGGGTTTTATAACCTTCTTTACCGTTGTGAAACCTTTTTCCAGCAGATGAAAAGTTTTGGGTTCATTTTGAACGGTTTGCCCTTCCTTTTTTTTGAGGAGAATGTGGCTTTTCGGAAAGAGCGATATTTTGAAGTAAAAGGGTTTCAACAAAAGATCAGCGAACCCTATGCCCACCTGGAGTTGTTGATCAACCTGTTTATCAAAAAAACCACCACCCGCATCGTTTTTTCCCCGGATGCTGTCTTAAGGGAAGCAGTTCAGGCTCAACGGCAACTGTTTAGGGAGTTGTTAAAAAAGGAGCTGCGTATCCGGAAACACCTCTCCTTTTTCAAAAGGCTGGTGTTGTCTTTTGACCGGATGATCACCCTGCTTTTTATACCTTCCGGCGTGCTGGTTTTTCTCTTCATTCCCGCATTATGGCCGGTTTATGTCATTTTGTTGACAGTATTCGTTCTTGCCTTTTCGCTTATCATAAAAATCAGCCTTAATCGTTTGAATGAACGTAAAATATTCTTACCTTCGTTATTAGTTGCTTTGGTCATGCCCTACTATAAATGGATTTTCCAGGGGATTTTTACCTATTTCAGCCGCAAACAAAGATGGTGGAACAGAAGATAAAATTGTCGGAGAAAGCACGTCAGGATTATGAGTTGGTGCAACTGGCGTTAAGTGGCGACGAGAAGGCATTTACCCGGTTGCTTTCCCGTTATAAGGATGCCATTTACTTCATGCTGCTGAAAATGGTAAACAATCGCAACGATGCGGAAGATTTAACCCTTGAGGCATTTGGAAAGGCTTTCAAGAACATTCATCAGTATTCCCCCACCTACGCCTTCAGCACCTGGCTTTTTAAGATCGCTTCCAACAACTGCATCGATTTTCTTCGTCGCCGGCGGGGCACCTATATTGCGCTTGAAAACAATCATGAACAGGGGCAAAACAATGAAAGCCTCCGGCTGAGATCCAAAGATCCGGATCCGGAGGAAAAACTGATCCGGCAGCAGAAGGCGATTCTGCTGCACCGGATTGTACGGCGATTGAAACCCCGGTACCGGACGCTGGTGGAATTGCGTTATTTCAGGGAATACTCCTATGAGGAGATCGCCCGGGAGTTGCAACTGCCGCTTGGTACGGTGAAAGCCCAGCTCTTCCGGGCCCGTGAGATGCTCTTCAAACTGATCGAGAACACGGAGATGAGCCGGAAAAGTTAGCCCCCCGAATGGAAAAACTCCTTAAATATTTTCCGGAACTGCCACCGTGGCAGGTGGGGCTGTTTGAGCGCCTGGAGCCGCTTTATGCATACTGGAATGCCCGCATCAATGTCATTTCGCGGAAGGATTTTGACCTGCTTTATGAACGGCATGTTTTGCATTCGCTGGCCATTGCAAAATTCATTCATTTCCGGACCGGTACTCGTGTTTTGGATGTCGGTACCGGCGGGGGATTTCCGGGGATCCCCCTGGCCATATATTTTCCTGAAGCCCGCTTTCACCTGGTCGATTCCATCCGGAAAAAGACGGGGGTGGTGGAGGCAGTGGTCAGTGAGCTGGGATTAAAAAATGTAACCGCCGAACAGGTCCGGGCGGAGCAGGTAAAAGGGAAATACGATTTTGTGGTGAGCCGGGCGGTCACCAACCTTCCCCGGTTTGTTGGCTGGGTAAAGCATGCGGTATCCCGTGAACAGCAGAATGCCCTTCCCAACGGGATTTTATACCTGAAAGGGGGAGCTTTGGATGCGGAGATCCGGCCCCTGAAAAGGGAGGTTTATGTTCAGGACCTTTCTGAATACTTCGAAGAGCCCTTTTTTGAAACCAAGAAGCTGGTACACATTCCGTTTGGATGAGCGCTACAGTCGTTCACTCCCAAAAGACACCCCCGTTTTTTTGATTTTTCACTGAATTGCGCAGGCAATTCATTTATTAAAGTCCCTGGCCATAAGGGTTTCCCGGTGGATTGTTAAAGCAATTCATCCCCAAAAGACACTCCCATTTTTCGTGCTTTCAGGATGAGCGAATCTTCGGAATCCACAAGCCGGAGTTTTCCTCCTGTCTCGCTGAGGGGGATGGTGGTGAGTTCATTTTTCCGCATGGCCACCATGGTTCCATAGCAGCCTTCGGCAATGCACTGAGCTGCAAAGGCGCCATACCGGGTGGCCAGGATGCGGTCCATCGGGGTGGGGCTTCCTCCCCGCTGGATGTATCCCAGCACTGTTTTGCGTGTTTCAATATCGGTGTGGGCTTCAATAGCCTCCGCAATATGGGAGGCAGCGGAACTTTTTTTGGGATGATCAATGCCTTCAGCCACCACTACGATCGAATAGTTTTTTTTCTCTTCGTAGCGGTGTTCGATTTTTTGGCATACCGATTCAATGCTGTAGGGCAATTCAGGTAGCAGGATGATATCTCCGCCACCGGCAAGGCCCGAATAGAGAGCCAGCCAGCCTGCGTGGTGTCCCATGACCTCAATGATCATCACCCGCTGGTGGGAGTTGGCCGTGTTGTGCAGGCGGTCCACCGCATCCGTGGCAATCTGCAGGGCCGAATCGAATCCAAAGGTGGCATCCGTGCCCCACACATCATTGTCAATGGTTTTGGGAATGCCAATCACATTCAGGCCCTCCTGGGCAAGTTTGTTGGCGGTTTTCATCGTGCCGTTGCCGCCAATGCATACGATGCAGTCCAGCCCCAGTTCACTGTACGTTTTTTGGATCTTCCGGGGTTTCTCGGCAACTTTTTTCCTCTTTTTGGCTGCTTTGTAAGGCTTTTCCCGGGAGGTTCCGAGAATGGTGCCCCCAACCGTTAAGATGCCCGAAAGCTGCGGCTCCTTCAGGATGCTGTAATCCCCGTTGATCAACCCCAGAAAACCGGCGTTGAATCCATAGACCTCCATGCCGTATTCAATAATGGCCGTTTTTCCAACGCCCCTGATGGCGGCGTTTAATCCGGGACAGTCGCCTCCCGCTGTTAAAATGCCGATTCTTTTTGGTTTTTTCGTTGAATCCATCGTAAATTCATTCGTTTTTTCCGCCATCGCTGCGGAAATCTGCCATCGAATTTACAAAAGAATATGGAAAATTATTAAATTTGTATCTCAGGTGATTTGAATTTTGTCAATTTTTTAAGGATTCTATATTTCAGGATCCTTTCAACTCCAGGTATTCCTTTTCGGTGGCTTTAATGAGC
>JAGYMR010000273.1 GCA_018400515.1 Tangfeifania sp. | reverse complement strand
GCCCATGCTGGTTACCCCACTTATTATGGAGCTGAAAACCAGTGGTATGATTACCATTTTTAATGCCCGCAGAAAAATATCTCCAATCCATGAAACATATTTTACACCGCCGGGAACGAAATAGCCAAAGAGTACGGCAGCTATGAAGGCAATAAGGATCTGCCAGTGCAATTTGATTTTTAAAATTTTCACACTTTTGGATTTTTTCCTGTTTTTTTTGGTTCGTTCATTTCGTTTTTTATGAGATCTGACAATTTTAAGATTAAAACGGTCATTCGTTTACATCCTGATAATGTCAGTGATCATTACCTCACTTTTACCGGATAGCCGCAATTGATCCGGGTTTGGTCCAGTGCCATTCCGATGAACATGGGGTAGCTCCAGTTTTTATAGCGTCCCCAGATATCGCCCGAATATTTTGGCATGATCTCATTTTGAATTGCCGGGATCAGGGGAGCGGCTTTTTTATCCAGACGTCTCACGCTGATAGCTGTCTGCAAAACACCCGGTTCAAAGTCTGAATGCAGCAGGTTCTCCAATGTATTCAATGCATTCTGATCCTCAAAACGCTTTACCAGAATCTCTGCGGCCATTGTGGCGACGCTCTGCGATTCATCATTGAGCAGGTCTTCCAATACCGGCTTAACCGGGGTTAAATCACCGGAGAAAGCATCAGCTGCAATCAGGGCCCAATACCTGATGGCACTGTCATCAGCCCTGAGTGCCGGGATGAGGTCGTCAGTCTTTTCCACTCTTCCTGACAGCCGGGCTGCTTCCGCAATCTTTTGGAAATCAGCTTGCGGATACTGCCGCACTGTTTCGTAAACACTTTTATCCGAATTTTCTGCACGTTTCATGTATTCTCCCTCATTAAGCAGTCCGGTATCGTAGTGTTGAACCATCCAGTCGTTGACCAGACTGCTCATCTCTTTGATTTTATCGGCATATTCCGGCTTTCCGGCCAGGTTATTTTGTTCCTGTGGATCATTTTGAAGGTCAAACAGTTCTTCGACCGGCTTCGGTCTGAACAGGGCCTCTGTAGCTTCGGGCAGCTGTCCCTGTGACTTCAGCCGGTGAATCTCTTCATAGCTGCCGCCTTTCTGTTCGCTGAAAATAATGGCTTTCTGAAAATAAGGCAGTTGTGGCATGAAGTGTCTCACATAAACAAACCGGCCATCGGTCACTGCCCGTGACATTTCATAGCAATCGTCGGCCCGGTCACGGTACCCGTAGATGTATTTTTTGGGGGTACTCTCACTCCCGAGGAAATTACGACCCTGCATCATTTCAGGCACTTCAGCACCGGCCAGTGCGATCACGGTCGGGGCAAAATCAACAAACCCGACCATCCGGTCTGTAACGGGGGCCGTCAGGTTTTCCGTCCATTTTTTGTATTTTTCGGGAACATGCAGGATGAAAGGGACCTGCAACCCTGCATTGTTCAGCCATCGTTTATAACCAGGCAAACCCGTTCCGTGATCGGAATAAAGAAAGATGATCGTATTGTCGTACAACCCATCCTGTTTCAGCTGATCCAGCAACTTACCCACTTCCAGGTCGAAAACCGACAGCAGATCGTAGCTATGCGCCCATATTTCACGCATGCGCGGACTGTCGGGCAGCCAGGGCGGAAGTTTGGCCTTGTCCGGGTCGCGGTGCGATTCCAGCATTTTTGTATCTTCCGGATCCAACCGGTTAATAGGTCCTTCGTGGGTCATCATATAATTAAATACGCTAAAGAACGGCTTTCCTTCCGGGCGGTTCCGCCAGTGTGCCGTATTGCTGCTTTCGTTCCACCGTCCTTCATGACTGAAGTTATAGTCGGTTTTTACGTTGTTCGTTGTGTAATAGCCGGCTTCGCGCAACACCTCGGGCAGTATTTTCATGTTTTCCGGTACCGGAATGTCGGAACGCAGGTGCTGGGTTCCCAGCGAGGAGGCATACATGCCGGTGATGAGTGTGGAGCGTGCCGGCGCACAAATGGGAGCATTCGAGTAGGCATGGGAAAACCGGATCCCCGTTTCAGCTAACCGGTCGATGTTGGGCGTATGCGCGTATTCATCGCCGTAACATCCGTAAATGGGACTCAGATCTTCGTGGGTGATCCACAATATGTTGGGGCGTTCAACTTCTTCAGAAACGGTGCCGCATGCCGCCATACCAAGAGCACACGGAATGAGTAAAAATTTGTTCATCACTTTAGTTTTTCAGAGTTCATGATATAAGATCCCGGTTTTACTTTGAAGATATGATTTCCGTTTTCATATCCCAGATATTCTCTTTCGGGGCCTTGAATAAAAGTTATTTCGCTGTCTTTGGTTCCCGGTACATGTATTTCAGCTGTGGTGCCGGGAGGGACGGTTATTTCCATTTGTAATCCTTCCTGCTGTTTTTCCCATTTTGATTCAATTTTTCCGTATAACGAGTCATGGCCTCCTTCGACCCATTGCAGATCATTGCGGACCATGGGAGCAATGATGATGTGGTTAAAGCCGGGCCGTTTTTCGTCGATGTTTATACCAATAAGGCCTTTGTAGAAGTAATCAGCAATGGAGCCGAACATGATATGGTTCAATGACTGTGAGCCGTCCCAGTTCTGGTACAATGTATTGGCCCCCAATTCCTGAATCCAGTATCCCCAGCCGGGGAATGTACGTTTATCTGCCATTTCAAACAGAACACGGTCTTCTCCAAACATCAGCAGGGTGTTGATCACCGCTTTGGTTCCCACCACCCCGGCATCGATGTGACCATCATTTTTCTGAATGGTTTTTAGCAGGTTATTCAGCACCCCCTGGCGGTTTTGTTTTTCTGTCAGTCCGAAATAGAGGGCCAGTGCCATCGGGGTTTGTCCTCCGTGATAATACATTCCGGTTTCCGGATCATAGTATTTATCGTTAAAAGCTGTTTTTATCGCACCGGCAAGTTCAGCATATTGCCGGGCATCTTCATTTCGTCCGGTAATGCCTGCCATTTTTGACAGCATGGCGGTAAAGCGGTAATAGAAAGCAGATGACAGATAATGACCTTGTGTGAGGGGCTTTAGCTGTTTGTGATCATCAATGCCGAAGTGAAGCAAATGACCGTTGGAGCTTTCAGTCAGGTAATCCACATATTTTTTAAACGAATTATAATAACTTTCAACGATTGAGGTGTCGCCTGTAAAGCGGTATATTTGCCAGGGAATTTCCATAAAGGCGCCTTCCCATTGCGGACCATATCCCCGTTCCCGGGTTTCGGGGTTCCGGCCGTGCGTATAGCCCCAGCCGCTGGTCGGAATAATCCCGGGCAGCTGACCGTTCGGACGTTGTTCATCGGTATAGTCATCGATCCATTTCAGGTAGGCCCTGACCATATCAAAGTTGTAAAGGCCTGCTTCGGCGACCAGCAGGGCATCTCCGGACCAGCCCATTTTTTCGCGGTGCGGACAGTCGGTGGGGTAGCCGTGGTAATTGCCCAGGAAAGACCATTTCAGGTTTTCATGGATTTGGTTGAACAGGTCACTGGAAGAGGAGAAATATCCTTTTTCTTCCAGATCGGTATGCACAACATGTCCTTTTATTTCATTTAATTCAATAGCAGGATCTGAAAGGGTTACTTCAATGTATTGAAATCCCTGGTATGTGAACACCGGATGCCATTGTTCCGGACCTTCCCCTTTGAGGATGTACCGGTCGGTCTGGGTATCTCCCGTAAACATAAACCG
>JAGYMR010000272.1 GCA_018400515.1 Tangfeifania sp. | reverse complement strand
TTGTTCAGCAACTGCCTGGCTGGAATATTTATAAAACAAAAAAAGATGATGTTATTAAAAAAATCACTGCTGGTTGTATTCATTTCCCTGCCCGGCTTACTTTTCAGTCAGCAGGAATCGCTGTTCATTGAAGCGGAAAATTTTAACCAAAAGGGAGGCTGGGTCGTTGACCAACAATTTATGGACCTGATGGGATCATCCTATTTAATGGCCCACGGGTTGGGCGTGCCTGTGGCCGATGCGGAGACAACGGCAGCGTTTCCTTCATCAGGAGAATACAGGATTTTTGTCCGGACCTACAACTGGACATCTCCATGGCATGAAGGAGCAGGGCCGGGGAAGTTTCAACTGCTGATAAACGGCAAAAGTACCGGGCCGGTTTTAGGATCTTCAGGAAAAGAGTGGTTCTGGCAGGATGCCGGTAAAGCAAACATCACAGACCGGGAAGTAACTGTCGGGTTGCGGGACCTGACCGGATTCAACGGGCGGGTGGATGCGATCTTTTTCACAAAAGACAATACGCCTCCTCCCAACGATCTTGCTGACTTATACCAATTTCGTAAAAAACAATCAGGCATTCCCGGTCAACCTGAAAAGGGCGGCGAATTCGACCTGGTGGTCACCGGAGGCGGGATTGCCGGGACAGCTGCCGCCATATCAGCAGCCCGGCTCGGATTGCAGGTGGCACTGATACAGGATCGACCGGTTTTGGGCGGCAACAACAGTTCAGAAGTCAGGGTGCACCTCGGAGGCCGGATCAATATAGATCCTTTCCCGGCCTTGGGGGATGTGGTGAAAGAGATAGGACCCTCGCAGGGGGGAAATGCCCGGCCGGCAGCTAATTATGAAGACGAAAAAAAGATGGAGGCGGTGTTGGCTGAAGAAAATATCTCGCTGTTCACCAATTACAGGGCATTTGCTGTAAAAAAGAAACGTTCTCGCATCACAGAAGTCCATGCCCGGCACATAGAAACAGGCAGAGAGCTCTCGTTTTCAGCACCACTTTTTGCCGACTGCACCGGTGATGGCACGATCGGCTTTCTGGCAGGAGCCGATTACACCATGGGCCGGGAGGGGAAAAATGAATTTAATGAACCAACAGCTCCTGATGTCGCCGATAAAATGACCATGGGATCATCCGTTCAATGGTATTCTGTTGAAGAAGACCATCCGGTAAAATTCCCTGTTTTTCAATATGGCATGGAGTTCAATGAGTCCAATGCAGAAAAAATAACCATGGGCGAATGGACCTGGGAGACGGGCATGAACCTGGACCAGATCAATGATTTTGAGCGCATACGTGATTACGGCCTTTTAGTGGTATACTCCAACTGGTCATTCCTGAAAAATTTCAGCACGGTAAAAAAGGAATACAACAACCGCAGACTGGAATGGGTGGCCTATATTGCAGGCAAACGGGAATCGAGACGACTCCTTGGCGATTTAATTCTGAAGGAACAGGACATAACCAACTATGTCGTCTATCCCGATGCTTCGGCACCTACTTCATGGACTATTGATTTGCACTACCCCGATCCGGAGAATACAAAACATTTCCCGGGAAAGGAATTCAAATCCATTGCTGTCCACAAAAAAATCCATCCCTATCCCATCCCCTACCGCTGTTTTTATTCGCGGAACATCGATAACCTGTTCATGGCCGGACGCAACATCAGCGTCACACATGTGGCTTTAGGAACAGTGCGTGTGATGCGTACAACGGGCATGATGGGCGAAGTAGTAGGTATGGCTGCCTCAGTGGCTGCAAAACACAAAACCAATCCCCGCGGAGTGTACAAAAACCATCTGGAGGAACTGAAGGCTTTGATAAAGAAAGGAGTAGGAAAATATGATGTGAAAAACAAACAGAACTACAATCTGGGCGGAACACTGGGACCCAAAGAATGAACCGGTCCTATCAGACATGCCGGAAATGAATAATTTTTTTTTATTTTTGATCATCAACCGTGAAAAACAACCAACATGAAACTTTCAGCCCTGTCCGCCATCGTTCTTTTTATTTTTTTTGCCGGCACTTCCTGTACGACCGAAACGAAGTTTTCTGAATCCTTTGACAACATAAATGACCGTATCTGGGTAGGAAAAGATTACTGGTCTGTTCCACTGGAAGACTGGAAAGTAGAAAATGGCAAACTCCATTGCACCGGAACCGTTCCGCACTCACGGGTAAACCTGCTCACCCACGTTTTAGCTCCCGGAAGCGGGGACTTTAACCTCTCTGCCAGGATCAGTTTAACCCAGGAAGGTTCAGTGCCCGGTTCTGCAGGGTTCCTGGTTGGTGTCAACGATGAAGAAGATCCCGACGTCCGTGCTGCCTGCTATTTCGGCAAAGGAATCAATGCCGGGATCAGCCTGCAGGGCTTTGCCTTTTTAAAGGACCAACAGGCAGAACTTCCCGGGAATTTCGATTTTAGTGATGTAACGATTGAAGTGACCGGTAATGACAGCCGCCTGAAACTAGAAATCAGGGACCTGGAAGGCCGGGGTCCTGATGTCCTTTCGTGTGATGCAAACGGCATTCAGGGATTGGTTGCGGTGGCAAACAACCTCAGACTGGGCGGAAACAAAAAACCCGGCAATTCCAATTTTTGCTTCGATGAACTCATGCTTTCAGGCTCCAAAGTGATACAACAACCTGAAAACGCCTTTGGCCCCGTTCTCTGGACCATGTATACCCTGAGCAAAAAAACGGTAAAACTGATGGCACTGCTCCCCCCCATTGGGGAAGAGGACAACAAAAACGTAAGGCTTCAGCTAAAAAAGGACAACGCCTGGGAAACCGTTGCCACTGAGGTACTGGATCCCGACTCCAGAACAGTGGTATTCAGACTGGAAGACTGGAATGCTGCAAATGATGTCGGTTACCGGGTAGAATACACAGAAAAAGGCAGGGACGGAACCGAAACGCCAAACCACTATGAAGGCACAATCCGCAAAGAGCCGCTGGACCGTCCATTGAAATTTGGCGGTCTCACCTGCCAGTACCATTATGGATTCCCATACACTCCGCTCGTAAAAAACCTGGGGGCACTGGATCCCGATATGCTCTACTTCTCCGGAGATCAAATTTATGAAGCGAATGGCGGCTACCCTGTTAAACGGCAACCGGCCGACATTTCCATCGTGAATTACCTCGGGAAATATTACATGTTTGGCTGGGCCTTTGGTGATCTGATGCGTGACCGGCCAACCATCTGCACGCCCGATGACCACGATGTCTTCCACGGAAATCTCTGGGGAGGTGGCGGAGCGTCCAAACCGGAAGGGGTTGTCAATGATGACACGGAAGGGTTCTCCCAATCGGTGAAAATGGTCAATGTGGTGAACCAAACCAATTGCGGACAGCTGCCCGACCCTTACGATCCCACGCCGATCAGGCAGGGGATGAGTGTATGGTACACTGATCTGACCTATGGCGGGGTGAGTTTTGCGATCATTAGTGACAGAATTTTTAAATCCGGCCCGGAGATGGTTTCCGACTGGGAAGGACGCAAAGATCACCTGAAAGGACCGCGTAAGGACATGTCATTCCTCGAAAAGCCCGGCTTAAAAATGATTGGCGACCGGCAAATGAGATTTTTGGAAGACTGGATCACAGATTGGGAGGATGCCCACATGAAAGTGCTGCTATCGCAGACTGTTTTTGCCAATGTAGCCACGCACCATGGCAACCTGGAAAACTACCTGTATGGCGATCTCGATTCAGGAGGATGGCCT
>JAGYMR010000271.1 GCA_018400515.1 Tangfeifania sp. | reverse complement strand
TCGGGGATAAAAGGAGAAGTACAATGAAGTCGCGAATTCGACCGCATTTCACAGAGAAAACAACAAACAACAAAACAACAAACACCCAAACAACGAAATAAAACCCGGACCTCCTTTCCCGGCTTCACGTATTATTTATAATTTTGCCCATATTTTAAAAGAATTTGGAACCAGGCGCTTTTTTGGAATATTTCAAAGGGCATCCGCTTTTTCGCCGTGTAACACAAAAGCTGCATGCTCCCCCGGGTGAAAAGATTCACCTGCAGGGACTTATTGGCTCTGCAAAAACCATTTGGGCAGCCAATCTTTTCTGTGAAGTGGCCAGGACAATGGTCCTATTGCTCAATGACCGGGAGGAAGCGGCCTATTTTTATGACGACCTTACAAACCTGGGCCTGGAAAAAGAGACCCTTTTTTTTCCCTCATCTTTCAAAAAATCTGTTCAGTATGGACAACCGGAGCAGGAGAATATTGTCCAGCGAACGGAAGTACTGAACAAAACCACCGGAAAAAATGGCCCATTCCTGGTCGTTTCCTATCCCGAAGCGTTGGTTGAAACGGTGATATCGCCCGCTTCTCTGGCCAAAAACACGTTGCAGGTAGCAAAAGGGGACAAAATTTCCATTGAATTCATCAATGAATTTCTTATGGAATATGGATTTGAGCGGGTTGATTTTGTTTACGAACCAGGACAATATTCGGTTCGGGGGAGTATAGTCGATATTTTTTCCTATTCGAATGAAGATCCTTACCGGCTTGATTTTTTCGGAGATGAAATCGACTCGGTGCGGAGTTTCAACATCGACACACAGATTTCAAAAGAGCCCCTGAGATCGGTTACGATTGTTGCCAATATTCAAAAAGAGGAAATGGAAGGGGAACGGATTTCCCTGGCAGCATTTTTCCCGGAAGATACGCTTTGGTTTGGAAATAATTTTTCATTTTTTATTGACCAGGTCGCATCCATTCACCGGCAAATCCTCCTCCACCGGTCGGAAGAGGAGCTGTCCCCGGAACTCATTGTTGCCGGTGACGAACTTAAAAAACAACTGAACCGGAGAACGCTTATCGAATGGGGATTTAACCTGTTTTTTGAGCCCGATGAAGTTTTTAAATTTTCAAACGCCCGTCAGCCGGTTTTCAACAAAAATTTCGATCTTTTGGGTGAAAACCTGCGTGAACACCAGACCAGCGGCTACGAAAATTTCATCCTATCCAGTCAGAAAATGCAGATCGAAAGGTTACAATCCATATTCAGCGATCAAAAAGCAGATGTCTCTTTTACTCCCGTTCTTTTTACGCTCCATGAAGGATTTGTGGACCATGATCTCCGGTTTTGCTGTTACACGGATCATCAGATATTTGAACGTTACCACCGGTTTAAACTCAAAACCCGTAAAGCGCAACGCGAAGCCATTTCCCTGAAAGAACTGAACAAACTGCATCCGGGGGATTATGTCGTTCATGTGGACCACGGCATCGGAAAATTTGCCGGCCTGGTCCGAACCGAGATCAACGGTAAAAATCAGGAAGCCATCCGGTTAATCTATAAAAATAACGACTCCTTACTGGTGAATATTCACTCCCTTCACCGGATATCAAAATACAAAGGAAAAGAAGGAGCCGAACCCAACCTGAACAAATTGGGCACAGGGGCCTGGCAAAAAATGAAAAATCGCACCAAAGCCCGGGTGAAAGACATTGCCAAAGAACTGATCGCTTTATATGCACAGCGCCTTTCTGAAAAAGGAAATGCGTTCTCTCCCGACACGTATCTGCAGAACGAACTGGAGGCCTCATTTATTTATGAAGACACTCCCGATCAGGAAAAAGCCACAGCTGCGGTAAAAGAGGACATGGAAAAATCGGTACCCATGGACCGGCTGGTTTGCGGGGATGTGGGCTTCGGGAAAACTGAGATAGCCATCCGGGCTGCTTTTAAAGCCATGGCAGACAGCAAACAGGTGGCAGTCCTGGTGCCTACGACCATCCTGGCTCTGCAGCATTACAAAACTTTCTCGGAGCGGCTGGCAGAATTCCCGGTGCGAATCGCCTACATCAGCCGGTTCAAACCCCCTGCAGAGACCCGGAAAATTCGCCAGGAGCTTGAAGCAGGGAAAATTGACATTATCATCGGTACCCACCGGCTGGTCAGCAAGGATGTCAAATTCAAAGCACTGGGGCTGCTGGTGGTAGATGAAGAACAAAAATTCGGGGTGTCGGTGAAAGAGAAACTGAAACGGCTGAAGGTCAATGTCGACACATTAACACTGACCGCCACGCCCATTCCGCGAACGCTCCAGTTTTCGCTGATGGGAGCCCGCGATCTATCGATTATCCAGACCCCGCCGCCCAACCGCTACCCCATCATTACCGAAGTGCATGGTTTCAACGAGCAGCTCATCCGCGATGCCATCACCTATGAAGTGGAACGGAACGGACAGGTGTTTTTCATCCATAACCGGGTCCAAAACATCTATGAAGTGGAAAATGCCATCCGCCGAATAGTGCCGGGAGTAACCACCCGTGTGGGACACGGCCGGATGGAAGGCCCCCGGCTGGAAAAGGTCATGCTCGATTTTATAAACGGCGATTTTGATGTGCTCGTTGCCACCACCATTATTGAGTCAGGACTGGATATTCCCAACGCCAATACCATGATCATCAATCATGCTCAGAATTACGGCCTCAGTGACCTGCACCAGTTGCGCGGACGGGTGGGACGCTCCAACAAAAAAGCATTTTGCTACCTCATCACCCCTCCCCTTTCGGCTGTCAGCCCCGAAGCCCGTCGCAGACTGCGGGCAATTGAAGAGTTCTCTGACCTGGGCAGCGGCTTTAACATTGCCATGCAGGACCTGGACATCCGGGGGGCAGGAAACATGCTGGGAGCCGAACAAAGCGGATTCATCGCTGATATCGGATTCGAAACCTACCACCGCATCCTCAATGAAGCCATCCGGGAACTGAAACAGGAAGAATTTAAAGATGTCTTCCAGGATCAGGCGGAAGAACAAAAACAGGCACAGGCATTCCTGAACCTGAAATTTGTCCAGGACTGCCAGATCGATACGGACATGGAACTGCTGTTCCCGGGCAGCTATATCCCCGGAAACTCGGAGCGAATGCTCCTTTACCGGGAACTCGATACCATTGAAAATGAAAAACAGCTCACCCGGTTCCGTGACAGCCTGCTGGACCGGTTCGGCAAGCTGCCTCCGGAAAGCCGCGAGTTGCTCGAAGTGGTAAGGATTCGCTGGAAGGCCATTGAACTGGGAATGGAAAAAATCGTACTTAAAGAGGAAAAAATGATCTGTTCCTTCATCTCCGACCAGCAATCCCCCTTCTACCAATCGGCCTTGTTTGCCCGGATCATCCAGTATGTCCAGAAAGGAAAAACCAAAGGCCGGATGAAGGAAAAAAATAACAAACTGACCCTCACCTTTTCCAATGTCCCCAATGTTGAAACAGCGGTTCACATTCTGGACGAGATCCTGGAGGAGGTCTCCCAAAACCCCATGCAGAATTAACGGCCATACCTTCTTTCTCTGTTGCCCGGAAAGGAGCCTTTGTGCATGGGGAACAGCCCCTTCGCCCAAAACATGATCCTCCCGGCAGGCATGAAAGCCCCCATCCTCCCTTCTAACACTGCTTTGCCACGAAAAAATAAAATTTTCAAAAAAAAATCAGAAAAATGCCAGAAAATGGCACAGGTAGATCCTACTTTTACGTCTGAAAACA